>CADBNA010000190.1 GCA_902795835.1 uncultured Lachnospiraceae bacterium
CGGAGCAGCATCATGAATGCATTCTGTATATTGGTGACATCCGTTGTCATTCTCGTGACCAGACTGGACGTGGAAAAACGGTCAATATTGGCGAACGAAAATGTCTGGATCCTGCGGAACATGGCACTACGCAGATTTTTTGCCAGACCGGCCGCAGCCTTGGCGGCCTGAAATCCGCCCAGCACGCCGAACACGAATCCGATCAGTGCAACCAGAAGCATGATCAGTCCGGTGCGGACAATATAGGCCATATCTCCGCCGTTGATGCCCAGATCCACGATCCGTCCCATCAGAACCGGAGTGACCATCTCGCAGACGACCTCCCCGATCATACAGACCGGTGTGAGGATTGCCGCAGATTTATATTCCTTAATTTGTGCCGCTAATGTTTTCAGCATAGTTTACTTCTCCAGACAGGTGAGGTTCTTTCCGTATTACCTGTTCTCGCGTTGACTTACGCAGGCAATACCGCATGAAGATAATAATAGTAATTCATATTAAAAATGTCAACTTATGAAAGAAGCCGTGCCCTGCCTTCCGGCAGAAACACGGCTTCCGTCTGTTTATGTTTTTTCAGTCTCCCATGCAGGCAATATTATTTGTCTGTCGGGACTTTGTCTCTCGGACCATTGGAATAATCGTAGAAACCGATACCGGTCTTTACGCCCAGTCTCTTGCCGCGGACCATCTTGCGGAGCAGCGGGCAGGCACGGTATTTGGAATCCCCTGTGTCATGATAGATAACATCCATGATAGCCAGGACGATATCCAGGCCGATGAAATCGCCGAGTTCCAGCGGGCCCATCGGATGGTTGCAGCCAAGTTTCATGGCTGTGTCGATACCGGCAATATCGGAAACACCTGCTTCATAGACACAGATTGCTTCGTTGATCATCGGAACCAGGATGCGGTTGACAACAAAGCCGGCAGCCTCGTTGACCTGAACCGGAGATTTGCCCAGAGCCAGAGCAATCTCGCGGACCTTCTCGACATCCTCAGCCGGTGTGTTGATGCCGGCGATGATCTCGACCAGCTTCATAACCGGAGCCGGATTGAAGAAATGCATTCCGATGATCGGCTTCTTCAGGTCAGCGCCGATCTCTGTGATGGACAGCGAAGAAGTATTGGAAGCAAAAATGCAGTTCTCATTCTTTACGATCTCATCCTGCAGCTGTTTGAAGCAGGCTTTCTTCAGATCCATATTTTCCAGAGCTGCTTCTACGATCAGATCTGCATCTACGCAGATATCATTCAGACCGGTAGAGATCTTTCCGGTGATAGCGTCTGCGGCAGCCTGTTCCATTTTGCCCTTCTGGACCATTTTGTCGAGACCTTTTTTGATCTTGGCAAATCCGCCGTCAGCAAACTCCTGCTTGATGTCGCAGAGATAAACTTTCTCTACGTCAGCACACTGTGCAAATGCCTGTGCGATACCGGAACCCATCGTACCGGCACCAATAACTCCTACTTTCATGTTTCTGTCCTCCTTGGTTTTAGTTATTTGTGAAATTCTTTTCTTTTCTCTTCTCAAGGAACGCACTCATGCCCTCTTTCTGGTCATGAGTCTCAAAGCATTTACCGAAGATCTCTTCTTCAATGGCAACGCCTTCGTCGATGCTTACCTGCATACCTTCGTTGATAGCCTTCTTGCAGCTGCGGACAGCGATCGGCGCATTGCGTGCGATCTTCCCGGCCAGTTTCTTGGCAGCCGGCAGCAGCTCTTCCAGCGGATATACATGGTTGACAAGACCGATACGGTATGCTTCGTCCGCTTTGATATTGGTAGCGGCATAGATCAGTTCTTTGGCAACGCCCAGACCCACGATACGGGCCAGACGCTGTGTGCCGCCGAAGCCCGGTGTGATCCCCAGACCGACTTCCGGTTGTCCGAACATGGCATTTTCAGAGCAGAGACGGATATCACAGCTCATGGAAAGCTCGCAGCCGCCGCCGAGTGCAAAACCGTTGATCGCAGCGATCACCGGGATCGGGAACTTCTCGATACGCAGGAAAATATCGTTACCCTTCTTACCGAAGGCAGTTCCTTCCGCTACAGAAAGATCACTCATTTCGCCGATATCAGCACCGGCCACGAAAGATTTCTCTCCTGCTCCGGTCAGAATCAGGCAGCGGACTGTATCCAGATCAACCTGGTCAAGAGCCGCATTCAGATCTTCCAGAACCTCGCTGTTGAGTGCGTTTAAAGCCTTCGGGCGATCGATCGTCAGAATGCCGACTGCACCTTCCACTTCATATGTTACATATCCCATTGCTTGTTCCCTCCTCTTTGTGACATGACTACTTACGATAAACAAAGTTAACCGGTAAGGTGATACTACAGACTTTTGACGGCTTTTAAGCCGTCAGAAGCAATGCACATGTAATCAGGGGCTTATTCCTTTTCCACCACGGTGGAGCAGCCCATGCCGCCGCCGATGCAGAGTGTCGCCAGACCTCTCTTGGCATCTCTCTTCAGCATCTCATGGATCAGAGTGACCAGGATACGGGCACCGGAAGCACCGACCGGATGTCCCAGGGCAATGGCGCCGCCGTTGACATTCAGCTTCGCCGGATCAAATCCGAGTTCCTTGCCGACTGCCAGAGACTGTGCCGCAAAAGCTTCATTGGCTTCGATCAGGTCGATATCGTCGATCGTAAAGCCGGTCTTCTTGAACAGATTCTTGGTGGAAGCAACCGGGCCGACACCCATGATGGCCGGATCGACACCGCCGAGTGCTCCGGCTACCCAGGTAACCATCGGCGTGACTCCGAGTTCTTTTGCTTTTTCTTCACTCATAACGACCATGGCTGCTGCGCCGTCGTTGATGCCGGAAGCGTTGCCGGCTGTCACGATGCCGCCGTCCCGTTTGAAAGCGGGTTTCAGTTTGGCAAGGCTTTCCGCTGTGGTGCCTTCACGCGGACCTTCGTCTGTATCGAAAACGACCGTTCCCTTTTTGGTCTTGATCTCGACCGGCACGATCTCGTCTTTGAATTTGCCGGCAGCAATGGCTGCGCAGGCTTTCTGCTGGCTGTTTGCCGAGAACTCATCCAGCTGTTCTCTGGTCAG
>CADBNA010000191.1 GCA_902795835.1 uncultured Lachnospiraceae bacterium
CATGGCCGCCGGATGTAATGTCGATGTGATCAATTCTCTCGGAGAAGATCGCTTCGTCGAATTCCGTAAGTCCAAGCACCTCGGCTGCTAGTTCCTTCAGAATATCTTCGTGGATGCAGTTGTTACTACAGGTATTGGTAGTGGCGCAGGCGAAAAGATAGTATTTTTCACCGGTGCTTTTCTTGCGAGTCTGTCGCCGGTAATTATTACCGCATTCCGCGCATTTGATCTTGCTCGTAAAGCAGGTCGCGCCCTTCGGGTGGGTGCCGTTTTTCCTGCGCTGTTCAGAAACCTTGTTCCGGTATTCTTGTGTCCAGCAGTCCTGATGACCGGTTGGTTTACAGTCTTTCGGGATGATACTGCCATTCTTCAAATGGATCTCGATCTGGTATCGCTTAGGAACTTCGATGTGGTCTACCTGCTCAAGGAATACGTCTTCATCAAATTTGTCTAAGCCGAGAGCGTCTGCACAGGCCATCCTCAGCTTGTCATCCCGGATACCCCCGCCGACCGGGCATCGACCATTCTTTTTTTTCGTAGTTCCGCATTTCCAGTAGTTTTCAATCCCATTTTCCCGTTTCCGGATATGGTGCATCAGGCTGACACCGCAATGTGGGCACTTGAGCTTGCCAGTGAAGCAGCATGTGTTCAGGCTCTTGTTAGCAAGGGCTCCCAGTTCCCTGCGTCGAGCCATTTCATCCTGCACAAATTGGAAAGTCTCCATGTCGATGATCGCTTCGTGGGTATTCTCTACGAAATACTGCGGCAGTTCGCCTTTGTTCTTTCGGCGCTGTTTTGTAATCGGATCAGAGATGTACTCCTTCTGAAGGAGAAGATTGCCAGTGTAGGTGATATTCGAGAGGATCACCTTGATGTTGGAGTCACACCATTTGTATCCGCCCTTGGTGGTGATGCCTTCTCCATTCAGCTCACGTTCGGTTTCCAGCCGGGACTTCCCATCAAGGAAATTCTGGAAGATCCGCTTCACGATTACGGCTTCCTCCGGGACAACGACTAGATGGTCACCTTCCCATTCATAGCCGAGGATCTTGTTCCTGAAGTTCGGCACGCCCTTTTCAAAGCGCTTCCGGATGCCCCATTTGACATTGTTGCTTAGGCTGGTGATCTCTTCCTGAGCGAAGGAAGCCAGCAGCGTCAGCATGACCTCGCCGTCGCCGGAGAGGGAGTCGATGTTTTCCTTCTCAAAGCGGACGCTGATGCCCAGCTCCTTTAAATGTCGGACGGTTTCTAGAAGATCGACCGTATTTCTGGCAAACCGGGATATGGACTTGGTTAGGATAATGTCGATTTTTCCGGCCTCACAGTCATCCAGTAGGCGCTGGAATTCCTCCCGTTTGCTTGCCTGTGTCCCTGTGATACCGTTATCAGCATAGACGCCAACGTACTCCCATTCCGGGTTGCGTTGGATCAGTTCGCTGTAATAACTGATCTGCGTCGAGAGTGAATGATGGAGGCGTTCCGTTTCCATCGACACTCTGGCGTAGGCAGCGACCTTTTTTCTAGCCGGGAGTGTTGGTATCACAGGCTCGATTTTCGTAATTTTCCTCATAAAATCAGCTCCTTTCCTGTCATATTCATCACTCTAAAGGGGACACATAGCAAGTGTTTTCAGAGAATAAACCTCCCAATAATGGCCGATACTTTTCGAGCATCTTTGTATCAATTACGTCGTATTGCTCCTTGGTGATGACGCCCTGATGTAGCATGCCCTGAAACATATTCATGGTGGCCTGGTATAGTGTTTCCCGCTCAAACTGCTCCTCATTCATGGCCATCACCGCCTTTGAACCGGGCACGGATATAGCATTCGTGAGAACAGTACTTCCGTCGGCTGTTCCCGTAGGCAGAGAAGGGCCTGCCGCAGCCGGTGCAGGTATATTCATAGATCGCTTTCCGGTTGACCTGATCCAGATGGCTGTTCCACCATGCTCGGCGGCAGTCCTCGGAGCAGAACTTGACTTCCTTGCGTCCGGGGAGCTGCGTGAGAGGTTTTCCGCAGTTCCGGCAGCAGTTTGAATCCGGCTGTCCGGCATCCTCTGTACTGGCGTTCCCGGAGAGATGGTTCCTCCTGCAAAAGGCGGATACCTGATTCTTCGTAAGGCCCAGCGCGTCAGCGATAGTGGCATATCCATGACCGGAACCACGCAGTTTCCGGATCTCAGCTTTTTGTTCGTTGGTCATAAGAAATCACCTCCAGTCACTTTCCACTGGAGATTAGGAAGCCGCCCTGACGACAGAAACTAAAAAAAGCCCGTGAAATCTCCGAAGAGACCTCACGGGC
>CADBNA010000192.1 GCA_902795835.1 uncultured Lachnospiraceae bacterium
CAGCGCGTCCTGTATACCGGCGGAAAGATCGCTGGAGGTCGGCAGTTCATCCTGATCCCGGAATACCAGGCCGGGTTTTTTCTGTCCGTCCTTCCGCAGCTTCTTTGGAATCACATAATTCTCAATACGTCTGTGCAGTTTTTTTGCGATCTTTATATCCAGAGGCTGATGACGGTAGCTGATAAAAGCTTTGTATGTTCTTTCCATCTGTAGACCCTTTGCTGTAAGTGATCAGATGTTTTCCCTTTCTTACAGTATACATGATTTTAATCATCCTGCACTACAAAACTACTGCCGGCGAATACAGACAGGCCGCATTTTCAAAAATTCAGAGTTTTTCAGATTTTCAAGACCTTTCTTTTCAGATTAAGGGTTTAGGATTGTCAATAGAAACCATTCAGGAGTGGAGAATTGATGAATCTGTCTGAGAACAACATATATGGTTCTCATCTGCCAGAGATGAGATGCGTAATGGATGAACTGCTTTGTATAGTCAGAAGCATTGCGGAAGAAATAAAGGCAAAAACCGGAATGGAACCGGTGGAGCATCTGAAATACCGAATCAAGACAGATGAGAGCATGCGGGAAAAATGCCGTCGTTCTGGTCTGCCGGAAACGGAATACAGCGCTCTTTGCCGCCTGCATGACGCGATCGGAATCCGTGTGGTCTGTTCTTTTCTCGATGACATCTATTTAATCCGCGACTGTATTTCATCGCAGGATAAGATAGAAGTTGTTCTTGAAAAAGACTATATCCGGAATGTAAAACCGAACGGATACCGGAGTCTGCATATGATTGTGCGGATGAGTGAGTATTACGCTGAGATACAGCTTAGAACCATTTCTATGGACACCTGGGCTGCTCTTGAACACCATATCAGGTACAAGAAACAGATTGGCGGCAATACCGCACTGATCTATGAAGAACTGAAGCGATGTGCAGATGAGCTGGCATCTACAGATGCTTCCATGCAGACAATCCGTAGTTTGATACAGGGGGAATAGCCGGAGATGAAGATACTGCTTGCTGAAGATACCCGTGATTTGAACCGTAATATTACGCTGCTGCTGAATCTAGAAGGCTACGAGCCGGATAGTGTGTTCGATGGTGCGGAAGCGATGGAATGCCTGAAAAAAGACGGCTATGACTGCATCATCCTGGATATCATGATGCCGAAAATGGATGGTCTTTCGGTATTACGGGAACTTCGCAGCCGGCATATACTGACGCCGGTTTTACTCCTGACCGCAAAGGCAGAAGTTGACGACCGGGTAACGGGGCTCGACTGCGGGGCAGATGACTATCTGCCCAAGCCTTTCGCTGCAAAAGAACTTCTGGCCAGGGTCAGGGCGTTGATTCGCCGGCAGCCGGTATTTGAGGCGGAAAATCTGCAGCTGGGTGATATCATGCTGAATACCGGGACCTTTTCTTTATCTTCCGCCAACAGTGTCCGGTTATCTCTGAAGGAATTCGGGGTAATGAGATTGCTGATGTCGAATAAAGACATCTCTCTCTCCACAGAATTTCTGCTGGAACATATCTGGAAAAACGAGCCGGATGCACAGGAGGACACAGTCTGGCTGTATATCTCCTATTTGAAACGTAAACTGCTTCTGATAAATTCAACAGTTTCCATTTCCGGCCAGAAAGGCGGAAGTTTTCGATTGATCGGAGATGCACTATGAGTTCGAAGGAAATACGGGCTTTGAAGAATAAATTCATCCGGATAGCAATGGCTTCGTTCTTTATGGTCATCCTTTTTGTCGGCTTGCTGATCAATATCGTCACTTACCTGGTGACACAGAGAGAAGTCAGATGGTCGCTTGAACAGCTTGCCAGGCAGCAGGCTGCCATGGAGGAGGCCTACGATGAGATGTATCCTTTCCCGGAAATGCCTTCCTTTATAGAAATATTCTCCCCTTCATTTCAGCACAACACTTTTTATATTCTCTCCTATGACCAGGAGGGAAGCGAGAGCGCCATTTATACGAGCAGGGCGAATTCCTATTC
>CADBNA010000193.1 GCA_902795835.1 uncultured Lachnospiraceae bacterium
AGCCAGCCATTTTCCGTAACCGCCCTCCAGATGCCATGCCTGCCATCCTTTTTCATCCAGTTCATCGGCAATTTCCCTGCTGAGTACGCCGAAAGCGCAGTAGAAAACGAGGCGTTTGTCAGTCGGAAGAGAGAAATCTCCTGACAGCAGGCAGTCCCTGCTCAGACTGACCGAACCGGGAATTGTGCCGGTGTCGGCTGCCTCTTCATCCCGAATGTCAATCATAAGATAGGTATCAGCAGGCCAGTCCTGCAGTTCAGACGGTGTAACGCTGTGAAGGCTCATACGCGCGGTTCCTCCCGAAAAGATGTAGTGCCAGTATAGTACCTGTTGGAAAAAGAAGTCAATAGGGACGGTACCTGTTAACTTCCAGGAGCCAAAAAGAACCGTCCCTATTGACTTCCTTCAATAATTAGGGCAGAATTATATTGCGCAAAACAAATAGATTTTGTGGAGTTTGCGAAAAGGAGGAATTCCATATGACAGACCTTGTAATCATCGGTGCCGGTACGGCCGGCCTTACAGCTGCGATTTATGCGCTGCGTGCGGGAAAAAGTGTTCTTCTACTGGAGGCAAAGGCTTACGGCGGACAGATTGTCAATACGCCTGATATCGAAAATTATCCAGGCATTGCCCATGTATCGGGGTTTGATTTTGCCACCGGACTTTATGAGCAGGCGACGGCGCTTGGCGCAAAACTCCGCTATGAAAAGGCGCTTTCAATAGAGGATCAGGGGGATATTAAAATTGTGCGCACCAGGAAACGGGAGTTTCCCTGTAAGGCTGTCATTCTGGCTACCGGCGCAAAGAACCGGCCTCTGGGACTGGACCGGGAAGAGGAACTGACCGGAAAGGGCGTGTCTTATTGTGCGACATGTGACGGTTCGTTCTTCAGAGGGAAAACGGTTGCCGTAAACGGAGGCGGCAATACGGCTCTGGAGGATGCCGCTTATCTGGCTGATATCTGTGAAAAGGTATATCTGATTCATCGGAGGGATGCATTCCGGGGAGACGCCCGGGATGTGGAGAAGCTGCGTCAGAAGACGAATGTCGAGTTTGTACTGAATGCCACCGTGACCGCGCTTCTGGGGGATGACAGTCTGAGCGGCCTGGAAGTCACTGACAAACTGACCGGAGAAAAGAAAGAACTGAAGGTGGACGGACTGTTCATAGCGATCGGCCAGATGCCGGACAACCAGGCTTTCCGGGAACTTGCCGTGCTGGATTCTGCCGGCTATATCGTGGCAGGAGAAGACTGCCGGACAAAGACGCCGGGGATTTTTACCGCGGGAGACTGCCGGACGAAGAATGTGCGCCAGCTTACCACGGCAGCCGCCGACGGCGCCGTGGCCGCACTGGCTGCCTGTGCCGATATGTGAAGACGGAAATTCTGTGGTGCATTCCGGCTACAGCCTTGCGGCTGGGATAACTGTATGGACATTACCGGATACCTGGGAATGGATGTTCTGCATTCCGGCTACAGGCGGACGGCGGAGACAACTGTCAGTATGTCTCCGGATACGCGGAAACGGATGTCATATCCTGCAAATGAGAAGCCGTAAATCCGGTCCGGGTCATCATGATACGAAGGGCGGGGGTCCTGTGACAATGTGTCCAGGAGCCCTGCTCTTCTTTCTTCCGGAATCCCTGAGAGAATACTTTCCGGACAGATGACTTCCAGCCGGTGAAATGCACGAACGTCCGTAAATCCGCCTGCCGCTTCCGGATGCGCGTCACAGTAGGGGATATACGGCTTGATGTCATAGACCGGTGTGCCGTCCATAAGATCGGCGCCCTCTATGTGAAGGACCGGCCCGGTTCCGCTGCGCATTTCTATTCGAAGCAGACGCACGCAGGACAGGCCGACCGGGTTCGGGCGGAACGGAGAGCGGCTGGCAAATACCCCCACGCGCTCATTGCCGCCCAGCCGGGGCGGCCGGACCGTAGCGTGCCAGCCGCGGCCTGTATTGGCGGAAAACTGCCAGATCAGCCACAGGTGGGAAAACGCCTCCAGTCCCCGCACGGCATCCGGCAGCGCATAGCGCGGTTCGAAGATAATTTCTGCCTGTGTCCGGGCAAGACCGCTCTGGCGGGGAATGCCGAATTTCGACTGAAAATCGGAGTGAACGCGGGCAATTATTTCAAGGGTAGTGTCAGACATAGAGAGAGTCCTTTCGGCAGCCAGGGGGGAGGACGCCTGCATCAATGATTCCCCATCATTATACACGGGAGGAAATAAAAAATCATCCTTTCTCTCCCGTGTTCTGGCAGTCTGCAGAGAAGACCGGAAACTGCAGTCTGCGGGGCATTGAGGTACCCCATGGGGGTACCCCTTGACAATATGAAAATATGTGATACAATAGAATCGCAATCAGCACTCAAATACAACGAGTGCTAACAAATGAAAGAAAGGAGGCACATGCCATGAAAACATATATGATTATACCTGTTTTCGATGCGGTAATCCTGCCGGACGTGGATTACCAGATCGGCACAGATGATTTTACAGAGCAGGAAAAGAGCCGGATCAAAATTGACGGCAATCAGGCGATTCTCATGCCTCTGAAGGAAGCAACAGAGAGAAAAGATATCAAAGCGGAAAGCTTCTTCGGAAAAGGTGTCCTTGCGGACATTCTGGAAATCAGAAATACCCGGTTCGGAACGAGGGTCCATGCGCGCACCCGGCAGAAGGTGCAGATCCAGGACATCACCGTCACGGAAGACATGCTGGAAGGCTCTTATATCACACTGGAGGAAGTGCCGGATATAACAGAAAAAGGAGAGCACGAGCTTCTGGAAAGCCTGAAGAAGTACACTTCGGAGATCGCGTCCCATATGCAGGGAGGCGAGCTGGCCATCCAGTATATCCAGGGCGTCAGTTCCATCAATGAATACGGCGCCATGTTCTGCCAGTTTTTTGAGATGAGCCCGCAGGAAAAATATGCCCTGCTGAGCACAGATTCCCTCAGAGAGCGCGGCCTGCTTATCCAGGATGCGCTGCTCCGTCTGAAGGGGACGGTAGACCTGCAGATTGACCTGAATAAGCGGTACAACGATACAGAGGGAAATGTATACAAGAAGGCCGCCCTGCAGAAACAGCTGGGACTTCTGCAGCAGGAACTGGATGATATGGATCCGGAAGCTGCGTCAGAGGAGAATGAGTACAGGAAAAAAATAGAGGAATCCGGCATGCCGGAAGAGGCCCGGAAGGAAGTGGACCGGATCCTTCAGCGCTATATGATGGCGCAGCCGAATGATCCCGAGAGAAGCACGCTGGAAAATTATCTGGACTTTGTGACGGATCTGAAGTGGAAGATCGAGGAAACACCGGAGATCGACCTGAAGAAGGCGCGGAAGATTCTGGACCGGGATCATTACGGCCTGGATAAGGTCAAAGAGAGGATCCTCCAGCAGATTGCCGTGATGAAACTGAAAAACCAGGAGGCCGGCTCGATTCTGCTGTTTGTCGGTGCCCCGGGAACGGGAAAAACCAGCATGGGCAAAAGCATTGCCGACGCGCTCGGCAGAAAATATGTCCGGATCAGTCTGGGCGGCGTGCGGGATGAGGCTGAGATCAGAGGCCACCGGCGCACATATATAGGCGCAATGGCCGGCCGGATCATGGAAGGCATCCGCCGTGCCGGATCAATGAATCCGGTTGTCGTCCTGGATGAAGTGGATAAGCTGACACAGGGATTTCAGGGCGATCCGGCCAGCGCGCTTCTGGAAGTGCTGGATCCCGAACAGAACAACACATTTACAGACCACTATATGAATGTGCCGTACGACCTGTCCAATGTCTTCTTTATCTGCACGGCAAACAGCACCGACACGATTCCGGGACCGCTGCTTGACCGAATGGAATCGATCCAGCTCCCCGGCTACACACCGATTGAGAAGCTGCAGATCGCAAAGCGCCATCTGCTCAGGCGCTCTATGGAAGACGCCGGCATTACCAGAGACGATCTGTCCGTCTCTGACGGCGCCTTCCGCCGGATCATTTCGGAATACACAATGGAGGCAGGCGTCAGAGGCCTGAAAAAACAGCTGGATATTCTGGCCAGGCATGTCGCGGCCGACATTGTAGAAAATGGAAGAAGGAAAATTTCTGTAAAGGAAAGGGATATCCAGAAATACCTGGGGAACAATGCGATCACACATGACCGCATTTTGAAGGACATGCCGGCCGGAGTTGCCACCGGACTTGCCTGGACGCAGGTGGGCGGAGAAATCCTGTTTATAGAAACGTCCGTAATGCATGGTGACGGAAAAATCCTGATTACCGGACAGCTGGGGGATGTGATGAAGGAGTCTGCGCAGATTGCGCTGAGTCTGGTGAAGGAGCAGTTTATCTCCGACAAGCTGGACTTCAGAGACAAGGATATTCACATTCATGTTCCGGCAGGCGCCACACCAAAGGATGGACCGTCTGCGGGCGTAACACTTTTCACTGCACTTGTGTCACTGGTAACCGGTCATCCGGTAAAAGCGGATCTCGCCATGACCGGAGAAATATCCCTGCGGGGACAGGTCCTGCCGATTGGCGGTCTGCCGGAGAAACTGATGGCTGCACAGCGCGCAGGGGTGAAAAAGGTTCTCATTCCGAAAGACAATGTAAAGAATCTGGAGGATGTGGCCGAAGAAGTGCGTAAGAGCATGGAAATTGTACCGGTAGAAACCGTAAGGGAAGTGATCCGTCATGCCCTTGGCATCAGTCTGCCCAAAAAACATCCGGTACTGTTTAACAGCGGGACAGCCCGCACATATGTGAACCCGTCAGGTACCTGAGCCGGCAGCAGCACAGGCAAAGCCATGGCAGCCATGAGGCTGCCGCGGCTGCGCTCAGATCTTTTTCACACCGCTCAGAATAGAACCGGTCTGGTCTTCAGAGTAGGAAACGGCAGTTGCACACAGAATGTAACTGCCTTCTTTCTTATACACCTGTGTTTCGTAAAAAGGAATGCCCTGAACGGAACCCTGAATCCGGGTACAGACAGAATTCTCCCCTGCAAAATCAATGGTGCCCTTGGTGATGGAAATATCTTCGGCGCCCTGCGCTTCCAGTGCAGACTGAAGAGGTTCAAGAGATGTATCTACCAGGGTATCGACGTCTGCAAGCGCACCGTAGACGGCTTTAATATTCTGCACGGTGATGTTGAGGTTCTGATAACCGTCATCACTGGTCGCATACATATCGAACCAGGTCTGTCCCCCGCTCAGGGCAGACCGGATTTCTTCGGCGGAGCTTTTGTCCGATACAGCCTGATTCATTTCTTCCAGCTGGGATTTTTCTGCAAATGACCATTCTGCCGGCAGACGGAAACGGATGCCGAACCAGGTGTTCCGGTATGTGTAAGCCGTATTCGTTCCGGCATCGAAGGAATCTGTCTCTTCGGCGGAACCGTCATCTGGATTACTGCCTTCTGCGGGTGAGGCTGCAGTTTCATCTGCTGAAACAGAAGACGCTCCGGAGAGCGGCGAAGAAGCTGTATCTGCCGATGAAGAGACATCACCGTCCGGGGAATCGGATACATGGCTGTCTGAAGGCATATCTGCAGGAGCGGAAGAGTCCGACAGGGAAGAAGATAAACCGGTTTCCGCATCGGAAGCGGCAGCAACAACGGATCCCATCACAACAGATGCAGCGGTCTCTGATTCAGACGCAACTGAAGCGCCGGAAACCGATGCAGCGGAGACAGAAGAACTTCCCGATCCGGCGGAAGAAGAAGTCATCCCGGAACAGCCGGCAGATGACAGCACCATGCCGAGAGCAAGCAGGGACGCAGAAAACCGAATTGTCTTTTTCATAACGAAACACTGGTCCTTTCAGAAATTACCCATATTCTATGCTACAGGAAGAGCATTGTCAAATTTTGAGTTGACTTCTATGGCGGGATTCTATAGAATGAACGGAAGATAAAGGGGAGTAGCCGGCGGCAGATCCCGTTCCGATTGTTCTGCCGCAGCCGGAGACGTCATTCACGGTGCATGGCATCCGTTTCCGGCTTAAGGAGAGTTTTGAACCGATGGCAAGACTTTTATCACAGAGCAGCTGTGGTAGAAGTCTTTTTTTATTTTGGCCTGTGATTTGTGAAGCCCCGAAACGGGAAAAGGAGAACGGAAGGATGAAAATACTTGCACTGCTGATTTTCGTGGCCATGTATGTGCTGATGACGATCCGTATGAAACAGCGTATCTGGATTGTGCTGGGAGCAGCCCTTCTTTATCTCCTTCTGGGTATTCTGCCGCTCTCATCCATACCGGAAGCCGTGAACTGGAATGCGCTGATGATGATCGCCGGCACCATGATCCTGGTAGACTATTTTATCGGGTCCAGAATGCCGAACCGGATTGCCGATCTGCTGCTGGATAAATCCAAAAATGTCATGTGGGTTACAATATTTATGTCCCTGTTTGCCGGAGCGGTCTCTGCATTTATTGATAATGTGGCGACAGTATTGATGGTGGCGCCGGTTGGTCTTGCCATCTGCCATAAGCTGAAAATCTCCCCTGTCGGCATGCTGCTTTCCATCGCTGTGTCCTCCAATCTCCAGGGTGCGGCGACGCTGGTGGGCGATACGACCTCCATCATGCTGGGAGCATATGCCAGGATGGATTTTCTGGACTTCTTCTGGATGAACGGACGTCTGGGAATCTTTTTTGCCGTAGAGCTGGGAGCGCTGGCAACGGTGCCGGTGATGATGATTCTTTTCCGCAAAGACAGGGAGCCGGTAGAATCCAGGGAAATGACAGAAGTGACGAATTACATACCATCTGTCCTTCTGGCCGGCGTGGTTGCAGCCCTGATTGCCGCCTCCTTTTTTAAGAACAAACCGGATATAACCAACGGACTGATCTGCTGCCTGACAGCTCTTATTGCCATTATCTGCGACGTCCTGCGTACCCGTTCGTGGCAGCATACCCGTCATGCCCTGACCAGTGTCGATATAGAGACGCTGGCCTTGCTGTTCGGTCTCTTTCTGGTGATTGCAGGCGTCACGGAAGCGGGACTGGTTGACGATGCGGCTGCCCTGATCGCATCAGCGGGAGGCAGCAACCTGTTTCTGCTGTATACGATCATTGTATGGGGTTCTGTTCTGTTTTCTGCCTTTATTGACAACATTCCCTATGTGGCAACGATGCTGCCGATTATCACCGGAATCACCCGGCAGCTGGGCATTCCCCCGTATCTTCTTTATTTCGGTCTGCTGACAGGGGCTACGCTCGGCGGCAATATCACGCCGGTCGGCGCTTCCGCCAATATTACGGCGGTCGGACTGCTGAAACGGGAGGGATATGAAGTGTCTTTCAGAGACTTTACACGGATCGGTATTCCGTTTACCCTGACAGCCGTCTGCGTCGGGTACCTGTTTATCTGGTTTGTGTGGAAATAAGGTCAGAGAAGAAGCCGGCATTTATTTGCCGGCTTCTTCAATGATTTTTTCTGCGCTGACCAGACGGACGCACAGCGCGAACAGCTTTGCGGCCGTTTTCAGGTCGGGAAGACTCGGGTAGGTCGGCGCAATCCGGATATTGGAATCAAAGGGATCCTTGCCGTATGGCCAGGTGGCTCCAGCCTTTGTCATCTCTACGCCGGCCTTCTTGGCCCGCTCAACAATCTTTTTTGCACATCCCGGAAGGGAATCAAAGCTGATGAAATAACCGCCCAGGGGTTTTGTCCACTCACCGATTTCCAGTCCGCCCAGTTCTTCTTCCAATATGTTTTCCACTGCTTCAAATTTCGGACGGATAATGTCCGCATGCTTCTTCATATGCTCCATCATGCCGTAGATATCCCCGAAGAAACGCACATGGCGCAGCTGGTTCACCTTGTCATGACCGATGGTCTGGTTCTGCAGCTGTCTGAGAATGTCCTCCATATTATTTGGGGAAGTCGCCAGCGCTGCTATACCGCTTCCGGGGAAGGTGATTTTGGAAGTGGACGAGAACTTGTATGCCAGATCCGGATTGCCTGCCCGCTTGCACTCCGCAAGGATTTCCATCACATTGTCCTGGTGGTCATCATAAAGATGATGGATGCCGTAGGCGTTGTCCCAGAAAATGCGGAAGTCGGGCGCTGCCGGCTTCAGTCTGGCCAGGCGGCGGACGGTCTTGTCCGAATAGGAATAACCCTGCGGGTTGGAGTATTTCGGAACGCACCAGATACCTTTTATGGTGGGATCTTCTGACACCAGCTGTTCCACCATATCCATATCGGGACCATCCGGCGTCATCGGCACGGGGATCATCTCTATTCCAAAGTATTCGGTAATCGCAAAATGCCTGTCATATCCGGGGACCGGACACAGGAAGCGGACTTTCTCCTGCCGGCACCAGGGAATATTCCCCATGATACCGTGCGTGTATGCGCGGGAAACCGTGTCGTACATCACATTAAGAGAAGAATTGCCGTAAATGATAATGTTGTCCGGATTGTTCTCCATCATGTCGCCGATCAGCACCTTGGCTTCATGGATTCCGCTCAGGACTCCGTAATTCCGGCAGTCAGTGCCATCTTCGCAGCACAGATCCGATTCTGAGCTCAGGACATCCATCATGCCCATGGACAGGTCCAGCTGTTCCTGGCACGGTTTGCCGCGGCTCATATTCAGGGACAGCCCCATCGCCTGGTATTTCTTGTATTCAGCTTTCAGTTCTCTGA
>CADBNA010000194.1 GCA_902795835.1 uncultured Lachnospiraceae bacterium
GCATCGGCATTATAGATGATGCCGCGCGCTTCGACGCAGACCGGGAAGCCGTATACCTTGCCGTCAATTTCGATCGCCTGTGTGGTGTCCTTGGTCCAGTCCTGGTCACTCAGATCGATTGCGTGATCGGCAGCCAGGGAATAGATATCCTTCGCATCTACCATGGAGATCGTATAGGGCTCATTGGAAGCGTAGCGTGTGGAAAGATGCGCCGCTACCGTGTCGCTGGAGTAATAGACCTCAACATCAACGCCCTTTTCTTCTGAATACTTCTTGGCCATTTCTTCCATCTGGCTCTGAATCTCCATCTTGGAGTTAAAGATGGTGATAGAAGCGCCTTCAGTGGATACTTCCGCTTTTTCGCCGCTGTCTTCAGCGCTTTCTGCGGCGGCTTCGCTTGTGCTCTCTGCGGCGGCTTCGCTTGTGCTCTCCGCAGCAGCCTCGCTTGTGCTCTCTGCAGCTTCACTTACGCTCTCCGCAGCAGCCTCGCTTGTGCTCTCCGCAGCAGCCTCGCTTACGCTTTCACTGGCGGACTTTGCCTCCGTGCTCTTACTCGCACTTCCGCCGCCTCCGCACGCTGTCATCCCCACAGCAAGGACACCGGCCAAAGCCACTGCGACCCATTTCCTCTTCATTACCTAATTCCTCCTTTCAGGAAACAACAATTCAGTAAAACGTTTCACGCCGAATATAGTATTTATTAATAAAGATTATTTGATCTTTATAAACCGCTTTATCCGGCTTTTAGGTGAAACGTTTCATGTACAGATAATAAAAACCTACCATAATCCGGCCTTTTTTTCAATTGCGAACCATCCTGAACGGCTCTGCCTGCCGGATTTTTGTGCAAACTATCCAGTTTTGGCATCTTGATACTGTCATATTGCCGAGCCACATTTTTTCTCTTCACGAAACATTTGCATAGACAAACGTCTTTCCGTTATACTGTACATAAATGCTGTATCATATCTGTTGCATACAGCATCCTATCTGGCGCCTCTGCGCAGATATTCTTGTTTTTACTATCATTATCAGGCAGGACTTACTCTTATGCAGTTGAAAAACAGAAAAAAAACTCCGACTATGAAAGATGTGGCGAGGGAAGCCGGCGTTTCTCTCGGAACCGTATCCAAAGTCTTTAACAATATCCCCGTAGGAGACAGCTACCGGAAAAAGGTAGAGGCAGCAGCCGATAAGCTGCATTACCAGGTCAATAACTATGCCCGCGGACTGAAGACCAATAAGACCCTCAGCATCGCTCTTCTGCTCCCCTCCCTGCAGCATCCTTTTTTTGCCGCGCTGGCTGACGAGATCACGGCCTGTCTGATGGGACGCGGCTATAAGATTATTCTGATGATTACAAACTATGATAAGGATGCTGAGCAGAAGTGTCTGACACTGGTCCGTCAGAACAAGGTTGACGGCATCATCGGTCTGACATATAATCCGGATCTCGAAGTGGACGCTTCCATCCCGTTCATCACCATCGACCGTCACCTGAACGCTACTATACCCTGCGTTTCCTCCGACAATTTCCGGGGAGGACAGCTGGCGGCTGAAAAGCTGCTGGGACTCGGCTGCAGGAAACTGCTGTTTCTCCGGATCGGGTCGGATATCTACGGAGAAGTAAACAGGCGGGAAACCGGCTTTGAGATTGTCTGCCGCACGGAGCAGATCTCCTGGGACTCTCTGATCCTGAATGATCCAAGCACAGAAGAGCCTTTCTATGAGTATCTGCGGAGTCACATGAAAAACGGACAGCTGGATTATGACGGCATTTTCTGCAACAACGATCATCTGGCCGTACACGTACGCGCTTTTCTGGATCAGGAGGGCATCCGGGTACCGGAAGATGTGCAGATCATCGGATATGATGGAATACAGAATTATTACTCCGGGCAGTATCCCTGTTCCACCATTGTACAGCCGGTCCGGGAAATTGCGGAAACCTGTGTAGAGCTGATCCTTGTAAAAGACCGCTCTTCCCTTCCTTCCCTGGTCCTGCTCCCTGTAAAATATGCGTCCGGAGGCACCACACGGGAATAAAAGTTAACCGGAGAATTCTTACATCGGGCACAGCTCTGCCAGATCCAGAATCATGCGCTCTGTCTTTTCCCAGCCAAGACAGGGATCCGTAATGGACTGTCCGTAAACGCCGCTTCCCGGCGCCTGATTCCCATCTGCAAGATAGGATTCGACCATAAGGCCTTTTACAAGGCTGCGGATTTCCGGCGACAGGCGCATGCTGTGCAGAACCTCTTTGGCAATCCGTGGCTGTTCCGCATACTTTTTCCCGGAATTGGCGTGGTTGGTGTCCACGATGACCGACGGGTTCTGCAGACCGGCTTTTTCATACAGATCATGGAGAAACATAAGGTCCTCATAGTGATAATTCGGCGCAGAGGTTCCCTGCTTGTGCGTGTAGCCCCGCAGAATGGCATGCGCCAGCGGATTGCCTTTGCTTCTGACTTCCCATCCGGAGTAGACAAAAGTATGCGGGTGCTGCGCAGCCGTAATGGCATTCATCATAACGGAAAGCATGCCTCCGGTCGGGTTTTTCATGCCGACAGGTATGTCCATCCCGCTCGCGGTAAGCCTGTGCGTCTGGTTCTCAACGGATCTGGCTCCTACGGCCACATAGGAAAGCACATCCGAGAGATACGGGTAATTTTCCGGATACAGCATCTCGTCCGCACAGGAAAAACCCGTTTCCTCCAGAGCCCGCAGATGGATGCGCCGGATAGAAATGATGCCTCGGAGCATATCCGGTGCGCTGTCCGGATCAGGCTGGTGCAGCATGCCTTTGTAGCCGTCTCCCGTCGTGCGCGGTTTATTCGTATAGATCCGCGGGATCATCAGAATTCTGTCTGCGACCTTTTCCTGTATTTCCCTCAGCCGGCAGACATATTCCAGGACCGGCTCCTCCCGGTCGGCCGAGCAGGGGCCAATAATCAGAAGAAACCGACGGTCCCTCCCTTCAAAAACTGCTCTCACGGCCGCATCATTTTCCGCCTTTGCAGCGGCAGCCTTTTCAGACACCGGATACATGTCACGGACAACCCGTGCGGGCGGCAGTTCTCTCCTGTATTCCAGATTCATCATCCTACTCCTTTTAGTGCTCGTTCCGGAAGGTCCCAGCCAGCTTCAGACCGGCGCAGAGGGCGGACAGTTCCTGAAGCATCTCCTGCCCGTTCCGGGTATGAATGTTCCCTTCGGCTTCCAGATAAAAGTAATAGTTCCATGCATGATTGGGCAGCGGGCGGCTCTTCAGATTGCGCATATTGTATCCGTGCGCGCCGATAATGTTCAGAACCGAGGCGAGGGCGCCCGCCTCATTGCGCACAGTAAAAACCAGGATAAAATTCTCATCTGCAGACCCCTTTGCGGGATCTTCTGTTTTCAGGCTTCGGGAAAAGACGGCGAAACGTGTCGTATTCAGACCTGCATTCTGAATATCGCTCTCCAGAATCTCCAGTCCGAAGAGGGCCGCGGTCTCTTCAGAAGCGATTGCTGCGACGGCGGGATCGCCTGCTTTCAAGACCTGCCTGGCAGCCGCAGAGGTATTTGCTGCAGTCTCCGTTTCCAGATGCTTTCCTGACAGATATCTGCTGCACTGGCCAAGCGCCTGCGGATGACTGACGACACGGGTGATCCCGTCCAGCGTGCTTCCCGGCAGTCCGAGCAGGCGGTGGCGGATCGGAAGATCATAAATTGTGTTGATATACAAAGGGCCGCTGTATATCAGATCCATTACGGCGCCAACCTCTCCGGCAATGCTGTTCTCCACCGGGAGCACCGCGCAGTCGCAGGTGCCGGATTCGACACTGTGATATGCCTCGGCAAAATCCGGCTGTGCCGCAAGGCGCGCCTGCGGAAAAAGACGGGAAGCCGCCAGATAAGCGTAGGCGCCCTCCACGCCGCCGTATGCGACCCGCATGCCGTCAAGCGTCATCTCCTGAAAAGAACTGGAAATATCCATCACAGACTGCAGAAAAAGAACGTAATACGGACGGAATGCGTCATCCCGGATCAATTCTTTCTGCCGCGCGATCTTCTCCGCTTCCGTTTTCGGATCGCGGACCGGCAGACCTGTTTTCTGCTTGAACGCAGCGACTTCCCGGCAGGCCTCCATCCGTTCTTCAAACAGAAGCGCCATCTTCCCGTCAATTTCACTGATCTTTTTTCTCAGTTCATTCAGTTCATTCATCCTTTTTCTCTCCCATTGAAAAAGCGGCATCCCCGGAGGGAAGCCGCCATCGATCTTCTGTATTATAGTTATACCGAAGCGTCAGAGTCCAGATCCCGGGGAAAAGTCTGTTCTTTTTTGCACACCAAAACCAGTGCGGGTAAATCGCACCGGCTCCGTAAAGCAAAAGAAAAACTGTTCCGCGAAACACTTCATATCAGACACTCCCTGTATCGCCCGGATACTTCTGCAGTTTAAAGTAGCAGATTTTAAAAGCGTTGTCAACCAGGAAGGCAAAAGGAAGGTTCATATTAGTTTCCTGCTAATCGTCACTTGTGGCTTCCCGGACTCAAATGTTATAATATAGGGAAGAGGAGAAAAAAATGGAGGGAATTACATTTTATTTTGAGTGGGAAAAAGCACTGATGGAATGGCTGCACAGCTTTCTGGGCGGGCCAGGCATTACAGCCGCTTCCTTCGCTACTTTTCTGGGGGAAGAAGTGATGCTGATCGCCGTTCTCGGTTTTCTGTACTGGTGCTGGGATAAAAAAGCAGGGCAGTTTATCGGTCTGAATGTCATGGTCGGGCTGATTTTAAATCCGATGGTGAAAAATGCAGTCATGCGCCGCCGCCCGTATTTCGACCATAAAAAGATCCGCTGCCTGAAACCGGTCCACCCGGATGCCGATATCTACGACATCACGGCACAGGGCTATTCCTTTCCGAGCGGACATTCCATGAATGCAGCCATTGTTTACGGTTCGCTTCCTGCCGCTCTGACAGGCAGGCCCGTGTTCTGGAGTGTGCTGGCTTTTCTCCTCCCACTTCTGGCAGGTATCTCCCGCGTTCTGCTGGGTGTGCACTATCCTACAGATGTGCTGGCCGGCTGGATTCTCGGTGGGCTTGTTGTGCTGGTAATGTCTGCCCTGCAGCGCAGGGTCCGCAGGCAGGGCTGTCTCCGGCTGGCAGTATTTCTGCTGGCCATTCCGGGCATTTTCTACTGCCGGACAACCGATTACTTTACCTCTCTTGGTCTCATGGCCGGCTTCGTGCTGGCTGTCCCCTTTGAAGAGCGTTTTGTACAGTTCGAGAACACACGGAAAGCAACGCATATTCTGCTGCGGATGGCAGGAGGCTTTCTCCTGTACTTCGGACTGAACAAACTGCTCAAGCTTCCGTTTTCAGCAGCATTCCTGGGAAGTCCCGAACTGCCTTCGCTCCTGGTGCGCAGCCTGCGCTACATGATCATAACTTTTGTGCTGCTGGGTGTTTATCCGCTGGCCTTCGGGCGAATCAAAAGGGGTTAGAGAGAGCCGTCCCTTTTGACTCACGGACAACCGGCACCTTGACCTGGGCTTTGTTGGCTTTGCCGCGGGCATACTCTTCGTAGATCTTCCAGTGCCAGCCTTCCGGCATGATCATGACTTCGGCTTCCCCGAGGGCAGTACCCCGTGCCCAGTCGTACATCTCAATGTGAGTGCGCAGATACCGGTCCACCTTTTCGGACAGGCCGTCTGTATCTGTCACTTCCCGGTCCGGTTCTATGTAGATCTCGTACCGCACCTTTTCGGGATCGGGATAGACCTGCAGCGCGCGGATGCCGAAGCTGTCTGCAACTGCCTCGCGAATAGTCTGCTGCAGCAGGGAACCGTAGATCTTTTCCTGAGCCAGATTGGCGCAGTCGCCTGCTTTTGTCCGGAAGCTGATCAGCGGCGTCGTGCCGATAAACCCGTCCACATGGATAATGTCATGGATGCGGTAGCGGTACAGGCCTGAGTTTGTCGTCAGCAGGATCTCATAGTCCTTTCCCTCCTCCAGCTCATGCGCCATCAGAGGCTCCTCGTCCTCGCTCCCGTCCGGGATAAACTCATAGAAGCCGGTATACGTCATCAATGCGCCTGCCGGCGTCTCGGACGTCAGCGGAATATTGACCTTTGCTTCGCTGGCCCCATAACCGAGTTCCATGAAGTGCACGCCTTCCGGAAGCAGCGGCCGGACAGCTTCTGCATAACTGCCCACGGATCCGCCGAGCCAGAACGATGCGCAGCGAATCTCCGGCCAGTAATAGCGGGGGATAAACCTGCCCTCCTTTGCAAGCGCTGCCAGCTGCTCTGCCCGCTCCGGAGCAGGTCTGAGCACACGTTTCAATGCCTTCTTCACATCCTCCGGCATTTCCAGACGGCACGTGCCCTCCCGGATATCTTCAATCAGCTCCCACTGGTGTTTCTCGCCGTACCGGATAATTTTTTCCAGAAGCTTTGCGTTGTTTCCCTCGATCATGACTATGTTCTCATAAAAGAGGGCTGCCCGCAGGGCCATGTAACTGTATTCTTCATCGGTATAATGATTGGCGAGCAGCCCCGGTACGGCCATCAGGGCTGCCGTCCTGCCTCCGCTCTCAAGCATGGCAGTCCTGCCGGAAGCGGATCCACTGGGGATCCCGCCTTCTGTAAAGCGTGCCGCCGTGTCGCTGGCCAGGGCAAATACCTTCGCCCCTCTCCGGAGAAAATAGCCTATGGTCCCGCAGGCAAGAGCTTTCTCCATATTCCGGGTGGTGCCGGCAATCTCACGGACCAGTGTGTCCCTGGCGCTCTCGGGGATCAGCTTGTAAGCCCCGGTGGTGCCGGTGGTCTCGTAAAAATACACGGCCTTTCCCGGAAAGAGAATATCCGCCTCTCCTTTTTCCAGCCGTTTCATATACTCACTATAGTCGCTCCATTCGGAGACCGGTACGGCACGGCGGAAGGCCTTTACGCTGCCAATGTCGGAAAAATGATGGGCCCTGCCGAATTCCGTGTCCTGGTTCGCCCGGAGAAGCTCCTTCAAAACAGTCTTCTGTACCCTCTCACAGTCCTGAAACAGTCTCCTCTCCATCCGGATCATACCGAACAGCTTCTCCTTTTTCAGAAGCTCTGCCATCTGCTGCTGTCCCGCGGCTTTCAGGAAAGCCCGATACCGGGCCTCCGGCACCTGACGCCGTGCCAGAAATGCCGCTGCCTTATTAATGAATTCCGCAGCTGCTTTTTTTCTCATACGCTTTATTCCCCGTTCTGAATGGGCGGTCTTAGAGACACCCGTTTTTTCTCTGTTTATGCGGCACCGTCGCTGCCATAAGCGCCGCCAACGCCTTCAACACCACCAGCATCATCGGCGCCATCAGCTCCACCAGCGCCATCGGCGCCATCCGTACCATCGGCGCC
>CADBNA010000195.1 GCA_902795835.1 uncultured Lachnospiraceae bacterium
ACGGTTCTGAAATGTACCGCCGGAGAGCACCACCCGGGACAATCCGCTCTGCTGCCGGATCTTTCCGCACATCTGCACGGCCATCTCTGTAAGAGTATTCATGAACCCGGCGGCCACTTCACTGACGGGGATCTGCTCCCGCAGGTCCCTGACAGAGAGCCTCACCATTTCCCGCCAGTCAAATGTCAGCAGTCCGCTCTCTTCCCGCAGAACAACGGGATAGATCCTGCCGCATTCTTCTGCGGCGGCTTCCAGCAGAACCGCTCCTTCTCCTTCATAGGATGCGCTTCGGATCAGGCCGCAGATGGCGGAAAAGCCGTCAAACAGGCGGCCGGCACCGGATGATGCCGGACAGTTCAGGCCTGTCTGCACAATCGCTCTGACAGCCGCGCCGCTCTCCGGTCCGAACACCTCTTCCGGATCCAGTCCCGCATCCAGCAGCAGGGCCGCACCGGTCCGCCAGGGCTGCCGGATTGCCTGCTCTCCGCCCGGAAGCAGTATCGGGCGAAAGCTTCCGGATCTCCGGTACCGCCTGTATCCGCCTGTCAGAAACTCTCCGCCCCAGATGCCGCCGTCCGCGCCGTATCCGGTACCGTCCCAGATAATGCCGATGCAGTCGCCCTCCAGAGCGTTCTCCGCCATGCAGGCCGCCATGTGGGCATGATGATGCTGTACCGGAAAAAGGGGAAGCTGCTCCGCTTCTGAGCGTTCCCGGGCATATGCGCCGGACAGATAATCCGGGTGGAGATCACATGCGAGCGCCTGCGGATGCAGGTCAAAGAGCCTTTCAAACCGCCTGATCTGGGCTGTGAAGAGGTCCAGGGTCTCCAAATTTTTCAGATCTCCGATATGCTGGCTCATCAGCGCGCTTCCGTCCTGCAGAAAGCAGAAGGAAGCCTTCTGTTCCGCGCCCAGGGCCAGGACGGAATACCCGTCGTGTGCCGCCCGGACTGGGGCGGGAACATATCCCCGGGATCTCCGGATGGGAAGGGTTTTTCCCTCAAATATCCATACCAGAGAATCATCACAGGGCGCCTCGATCGGCCGGTCGTGCAGAAGTGCGCTGTCCGCCATGCCGGCGGGAAGGGCAGCTATCTCTTCGTTTCGGAAAAGGATCGGAAGATCCGGCAGATTGGCGCTCGTCATGACCAGCGTATCCGGCCCCTCCTCCATCAGGAGGCAGTGCAGGGGGGTATAGGGCAGCATAATGCCGGCATACCGGTTGTCGCTGATCCCCGCAAAGGGAAAGTCTTCTTTTTTTCTCAGCAGGACAATCGGACGGGCGGGACTCTCCAGCGCCCTGCGCTCTTCCGTTGAAACCTCGCAGTAGCGGGAAGCAGTATCCGCATCCCTGCACATCAGGGCAAAAGAACGGTTTTCGCGGCGTTTTTCCCTCCGGAGCCTGGCTATGGCAGCGGGCGCATCCGCCCGGCAGGCCAGGTGAAAACCGCCCAGTCCCTTTACGGCAGCGATCCGCCCCTCTTCCAGATCCTTTTTTACCTGCTCGAGGGCATCTCCGGGAAGTACATTCCCCGGGAGATCCGTCCGCGTCAGTTTCGGTCCGCATGCCGCGCAGCAGTTCGGCTGCGCGTGGTAGCGGCGGCTCCGGATGTCCAGGTATTCAGCCAGACAGGACGGACACATGGCAAAGCCTGCCATAGTCGTATTTTTTCTGTCATAGGGCAGATCACGGATAATGGAAAAACGGGGGCCGCAGTCCGTACAGTTCACAAAAGGGTACCGCCACCGGCGGTCCCCCTGATCAAACAATTCACGTCTGCAGTTATCGCAGATCCCGATATCGGGAGAAATCCGCGTCCTCTCACCTGCAAGGGCCGTGCTCTCAATAATCTGAAAATCCGTATATCCCCGCAGAGCAGTATCCCGGGTACACCGCATGGATTCGATAAAAGCCATTGGCGGCGCTTCGTTCTGAAGAGCAGAGATAAACGCATCCAGCGCAGGAGAGGGCCCCTCCAGTTCCAGCTCCACGCCCAGGGAGGTGTTGCGGATGCGCCCGGCAAGGCCCAGCTCCTCCGCTTTTTTATGAACAAACGGGCGGAAGCCGACTCCCTGTACGATGCCGCGGATCTGGATGTGCAGGTGTTCTGTAACTGGCGGCATGTAAAGTTGCTCCTTCTTCTGGATGATTTTATTTACAATATTTGTATTATATCAGAAACGGACGGAAATGCACAGGCATGGCACAGCTCTCCGCCCGCTTGCTCCGCCGGTCCGAGCCTGCTCGTCTAAGGTCTGCCGCGACTCTCGTCTTGCAGACCCAAGACTCGTCCGGTCTCGGACACGTACTCGCTGAAGGCGTGCTCCGATGCTGTGCCATGCCTGTGCATTTCCTGTTTATTGATGCCGGGAACGTCCCCCTGCCGAAAGTATGTATCCTGGTCAGTCAAAGACTGACGCCTGCAGATATCATCGCTGCCATGTTCAGGCTGCACGCGGACATGACAGATCCCGCAGGGGCGCATCCGGCGAGCACGTGTCCGGGACCGGCCGAATCTTAGATGGTCACGGAACGCTTTCCGTGAGCATCTTAGATGAGCAGGCCCGGACCTGCGCAGCACGCGCCCGAAGGGATCTGTCATGCCCGCGCGCAGCCGTCCGTCCCTTCAGCCTTTTTCAGGCTTCTTCTCCCGCCTTCTCCTCCGGCGCCTCCTCTGCCTCCTCCGGTTTTCCGAAGCTCAGCGCCTTCTTCGGGCATTTTTTGACGCACTTGCCGCACTGCACGCATTTCTCCAGATCCACAGCCCAGCTTTTCGCCTTCCTGTCAACCGTAATGGCGCCCTGCGGGCACTCCTTCATGCAGATACCGCAGAAGATGCATTTGTCCGAGCAGTACAGATCTTCCAGATCCGGAGCAAACCTTGTTCCGCGGGTGCACAGTTCACGGGCGTCCCGCGCCACCATATGATAGTCCGCCGTCAGGGAAATGGCCCCGTCATCGCAGAAATCCTGGCACATGCCGCAGAATGTGCAGCTTGTCAGGTCAAACTCATAGGTTACCTTTTTGCCGCCCTCAGCCTCCTCGTAAATCCGGTTGATGGCGCCCGGAGAGCAGACCCTGACGCACATGCCGCAGTTCACACATTTATCGGCGTCATAGGCAATTCTTCCCCGGTATCCGGGAAAGCCTTTATCTTCCGCCTGTGGAAACGGAATATCCGCCGGCTTTGAAAACAGATTCACGACTGCTTCTCTCAGATACGGAAAAATCATGCTTTCACCGCCTCCCTCTTTTCCTTCAGGATCTTTGCCGCTTCATAGAGTCCTTCCATGATTGCCTGGGGCTTGGGCGTACATCCCGCGATTGCCACGTCTACATGGACATACTGGTCAAGCGGCGCTTCCACGCTGTAGCTTCCCTTGAATACATTCCCGGACTGCGGGCAGGATCCCAGCGTCACCACGCAGAAGGGTTCCGGCACCTGTGCCAGTGTCCGGATCAGCCTGTCCTTCGACTGGGAGGTTATCGGGCCGCTCACCACCACGATATCTGCCTGTCTGGGCGTGCCCGTCAGCTTGAAACCGAATCTCTCCGCGTCATATCGGGGAGTCAGTACAGCAACCAGCTCGATATCGCACCCGTTGCAGGATCCGGTATTGATGTGAAAGATCCAGGGGGATCTGACCATGCTGTTATTGATTATTTTATTTATCATATCGTCTTCCTCGCGTCTCCCTCTTGCTTTTTATGCCTGCTGCTCATCCGGTCTGCTTTACAGCCCGCACCATGCGAGCACCAGTGAGAGCAGGGCAAAAGCGCTTACCCATGTCCAGAAAAACCGGAACAGATGCTCCGCCTTCAGGCGCGCCGCGACGGCATGCGGCACTGTCATGCTGACCACCGTAACCACAATAGTCAGGAGCACGAAAATAAGTATGTCGGGAATCAGTATTCCTGTTTTAATCCCGCCGAGGAACAGGTCGACAAACAGCCCTGACATCAGCAGCATTTTCATGGAGGTTCCCATCTTGAACAATGCCAGCGGGGTGCCGCTGTATTCTACCAGGGCCCCTTCGCAGATCTCTGTCTCGGCCTCGGCGATATCAAAAGGATGCAGCCCTGCTTCTGCAGGTATGATCAGCAGCAGCGCGATGGCGGCCGGGATCATGGTCACATGCCCGAGCATAGAGCCGTTTCTTCCCTGCCAGGCCAGAATATCCTGGAGGCCGAACGCCAGCGCTCTTCCGCCCGCCTTTTTGGCGACTGCCAGAAGGACCATGATAAAAGGCATCTCATAGGAAATCATCGTAATGAGTTCTCTGGAGCTTCCTATTCCGCCGAAGGGGGAACCCGAGGCAAAACCGGATACGACCAGAGCCACTCCCGGAATGGTCAGCAGATACAGGATGACGATCAGGTCGGACGGTCCGGAGAATCCCGCAATCCCGGCGACCGGAATAAACAGTGCCAGGACTGTCAGGCTGGCAACGCTGACGACGGGAGCGGCGCGGTACACATATGGATTCGCGCCTGCCGGGATGATCGTTTCTTTGCCGAGGAGCTTGAAAAAATCATAGACCGGCTGCATCAGCGGCGGACCGATTCTCTTCTGCATGTGGGCCAGCATCTTGCGGTCAATTCCCGCAAGCAGCAGGCCGACAACGGACAGAAACAGGAAACCGGGGAAAATCAGCAGGTGAAAAGCTGCGGACAGAATCATCATAGTCAGACACCCCCTTTGAAAACAAACGCGAACATGTAGACAATCACAATGGCCGAAGCCCAGATGATCCATTGCGCATAGTCATTGATGCTGCCGGTGTGCATGCCCCTGATCCAGGTGATGAAGCCGGACATTCCCTTCCGGAATCCCCAGAACAGGTCTGTGCCGGTCACATGGGAGAACTCGCTCTTCTCACCGCTGAAGAATACCGCATACTTTTCATTCTCAGGCGTGGCTGCCGTAAGGACAGTGCCGCGGCTTTTTCCGGTGGCTGCCAGAAAGACGATGACGCCTCCCAGCATGATCACAAACAGCACAAGCCACATCACGGGATCCCAGTAATGGAACTGCGCGGGCACGACCTCTACGTCCGTGATGTTTGCAGCCGCCGCATAACCCTCTCCCATCATCTTGTCGATATAGGCAGTGACATTGAAAATCGAATTAACGGCTGGCGTGATGATATACTGTATGAGCGGCCTGTAGAAAACACCGGCAAGCAGGCACATCGCCGCCATAACGGTGACAGGCAGGCGCATCAGGAAAGGCGGATCCGAAGCATCGCGGCAGTCATCAGGCAGCTGTCCGAAGAATACGCTCTGCAGCGGCTTCAGGAAGTACGCCAGTGTGATGGACGAGGTCGCCACCGCCACAACGCAGACGAAAATGTACCAGAAATTGCCGCTCTCTATTCCCTTTTCATAAATCGCCTGATAAATCATCCACTTGGATACGAATCCGTTGAAGGGCGGCAGTCCAGCTATAGCCAGGGCGCTGACCAGGAAACAGATCATCGTCCGCGGCATTTTCCTTGCCAGGCCTCCCATCTGGTCCATGTCATTGTACCCTGTGGCATGAATAACCGTGCCGGCGCACAGGAATGCGATTCCCTTGAAGAGGGAGTGGTTGAACACGTGGAACAGGGCGCCCGTCATGCCGATGGCAGAACAGGTTCCCACAGCCGTCATGACATAGCCGATCTGTGAAATGGACGAAAATGCCAGAAGCCTCTTCAGACGGCTCTGGGAAAGCGCCATCACCGCACCGCCGAACATCGTCACGCAGCCGAACGCGGTCAGCAGGACCTGTACAGACGGCAGGTCGATCGCCCGGTACATGATGTAGAGCAGGCGGATCATGCCGTACACGCCGGTTTTCATGACCGCGCAGGAGAGCATCATGCTGATGGAGGCAGGCGCCATCGTGTGGCCTTCCGCCACCGGCGTGTGGCACGGCATCATGAATGCCTTAACGGCAAAGCCGCCGAACAGGACGGCAAAAGCCAGCACCGAAACCGGTGTCATGTGGCCGTGCAGGTAGGACGCCAGCTGGGCCATATTCAGGGTATGCGCCTGCAGATAGAGCAGGGCTACGCCCAGCAGCACCAGTTTGGAGCCGACGGAGTCCATCATGAAATACTTCAGCGCCCCCTCCAGCGCGCCCTCGTCCCAGTTGCGGAATGCAATCAGCGCCGAGCCGGAGAAGCAGATGATCTCGATCATGATGAACATATTGAAAATATCACCGGTCATGGTCATGCCCAGAACCGCACCGGTCAGCATCAGATACAGTGTATAGTAATGGCCCTTGTGTTCGTCATGCTTCAGGTATTCCAGGGCATAGATGCAGGACAGGAAGGCAACCATGCAGCAGACCAGGGCAAACACAAGGCCCAGACCGTCCACCTCATAGCCGATGCCGATGGCATAGCCCGAAACCGGCTCCCAGTTTCCCATCCAGTAGCTGATAACCTCTCCCCTGAACAGGACGTGCGGAACCAGCAGAAGCAGCATGACAAGGGCGCCCCCCAGAGATCCGACCGCCAGTATGCTCCGGATCACGCGATTGCGGGAGCCGAAGATCTCAATCAGAAAAGCGGCCAGAAATAGTCCCATGACAATGATGACAGGGTAATGCTGATAGGCAATCATCCGCGCAGCCTCCTTATCTCATCCGTATTGACGGAATGGTATTTCTGGTAGATCTTGATGGCAAATGCAAGCGCCAGCGCATCTACGCAGGCACCGATTACGATGCTGGTGAGGGTCAGGGCCTGCGGTACCGGGTCCACAAAAAATCCGGAAGACACGCCGTTCAGAAGATCCGACATCTGGTAGATCGGCGCCGTTCCCCCTTCATGGAACCCGATGCTGACGATCAGAAGATTGATTCCATAGTCCGTCAGCCCCAGACCGACAATGACCTTGATCAGGTTTTTGCAGGTGCAGATGGCATAAAAGCCGAGAACGATCAGCACGATCGATGTAATATAATTCGCAGTGATCATGTGTTAAGCCTCCTTCCCCGCGTCAGCAGCTGCGGTTTCCGCCGGTACGGTTTCGACAGCTGCCGGTTCCGCCGCCTGCTCCTTTTTCATTTCCGCTGCAGGTGTCCCGGCATCCTGCTGTACATCCGCTTCAGCAGGTCCCGCCGCTTGCTGCGCGCCCTCATCAACAGGTTCCGCCGCCTGCTGCGCGCCCTCATCAGCAGGTTCCGCCGCCTGCTGCGTATCATCAGCCGCTGTATCTGCGGCCTCCTGGGCCTCTTCGCCGTCAGTTCCGCTCTCTTCCTCTTCGCTCACCGTGGAAAGCATGCTCAGCATCAGCATGATCAGGAAGCCCACGCCGCACAGGACCTTGTAGCCGACCGCGTATCCCATGAAGGAAATAGTGCCGGCAGAAATCATCTCACCGACATGGCCGATGTCAAAATAGATATTCGTGGCAAAGTTCGCTCCCACGACAAGGCCGGCCACACCCAGCAATACATACAGGGATGCGGCAATCGCCTCATTGATGCGCAGGACCTCTGAACGGATGACCTTGTTGACCACATCAAATCCATAGCCCAGGTACAGCATCAGCACCGCGGAAGCCACACAGACGCCTCCCTGGAATCCTCCTCCGGGGGAGATGGTTCCAAACAGAATCACATAAAACCCGAGAACCAGCGAAAACGGGAGGAATTTATCTGCCCCGCATTTTACGATTATGTTTTTTTCGGTAATACCGCTCTTAAATTTCATGTCCGGTCCTCCCGATTACTCTTTCGGTTTTCTGGTATTTGCCAGGATAATGAAGGACCCGGCAATAGCTGTCAGCAATATAAATGATTCGCCCAGTGTATCAAAACCTCTGAAGTCAAAGACGACAGCGGCAACATTGTTGGCAGCCCTGGTTTTTTCCAGGTCCTCGCCGACGATGATATCCGCAATTCCATGCGGGTCGCTGACATCATAGCTGTCCGGATCCTCATACAGAGAAACCGCCGTCACATCTCCGCCGTCATAGGTGACAGCTACATAACGGTTCGCGTAGAGCAGCGCGTAGATCCCCGTGACCAGCAGGACTGCAAGAGAAATACCCGTCAGAATCTGTTTCATTTCTCTTCCTCCTCCTTGGGTGTTGTCTTCCGGACCGCCACGACAAAGAGCACCGTCGACAGAACGGCTCCGACAGCAGCTTCTGCGATAGCGACATCCGGGGCCTCCAGCAGAATAAATTCAAGCGCCAGGAATGCGCCGACCGTCGCCAGTGCGATTACGGAGGAAAGAACGTTCCGGAATACTACCGCACAGACAGCAGACACAATTACTCCCAAAAGCGTCAGGGTGTTAAAAATATACATCAGATTCATTTCTCTGTCATATCCTCCCCATACTGATCTGTTTCCATCGGTTTTTTCGGACGCACGCCGTGACGGTAAGCCGCCCGGCAGATCGCGTGGGCTGAAACCGGGTTTGTCACGATATAGAAGACGCCGATTACGCCCAGCTTGACAGCCATTGCCGCGTCATGCAGGTTTATCAGGGAATACAGAATGCCGGCAATGATCACGCCCACCATGCCGAGAGTGGTAATGTTCGTGGATGACTGCATCCGGCAGAAAGAGTCCGGCATCCGCATCATGCCCACCACACCGGCGAAAGCAAAGAACAGGCTGACAGCGATCAGCAGATCATAGATAATTCTCAAAATCATAAGCTTCCCTCCAGATAGCGTGAAATCATGACCGATCCCAGGAATCCCAGCACCGCCGTAATCAGGGCGATGTCCAGGAAAATCGAACGGCCGGAATAAAGCGCAAACAGAATCAGGGCCATATCGCCCATATAGTCAATGCACTCTGCCGCGATGGCCCGGTCGGCCACGCTCGGCCCCTTGATCAGACGCAGCAGCAGCGTCAGGGACAATACTATAAAACAGAGCGCAAAAAACAGATATTCCTCCATTATCATTTCCAAATCCTCCTTACTGCCCTCTCCAGCGTTCCTTTGATCTGCTCACCGGCTTCGGACGGATCCGCTGTCTTCACATCGATCCAGTGGATGTAATACCAGGTCTGTCCTTCGCTCTCGACGATATCCATTGTGATCGTACCCGGCGTCAGGGTGATGGAATTCGCCAGCATCGCCTGTGCATAATCCCCCTCCAGATCCACCGGCACGCGCACGATGCCCGGATTAACCGGCAGCTTCGGGCTCAGGGCCCGCTTTGCCACATCGATATTGGCCTTGACAAGTTCCACCGGGAAAATGCAGATGCAGTACACCAGCAGGTTCAGCAGCCTGTCCGGCCGGAACAGGTGAAAGGCCCGGCTGTGGATAAAAAACCGGGAGCTGAACCAGGAAACGGCCAGACTGACGATCGCCCCGGCTATCAGGACCTGGGCCGAAGGATGTCCGGTGAAGATTGCCGTCACCTGCCCCGTAATCAGCACCCAGAACAGCCAGCACAGCAGGGCGGTAGACAGAAATCCGGATAACGTTCTTTTTACATTCAAAGCAGCCTCCTTATCTGCCGATGGCCGGTGTCCGGGCCATGGCTTTCTGTTGTTACTCTCTCTATCTGACAGCAGCAGCCGTTTCCCTTCCGGGAATGCCGCTACTCTACTTCCAGACTGTCCACAAAATACTCTCTTCCCGCGAGCAGCTGCAGGTCTGTCCCGCCGCAGAAGGGACAGCAGATATTGTCTCTTCTGATCTCCGCCTCGCCGCGGCACGTCCGGCAGAGTATCTTCACGGGAATCCGCTCCACGCGGAGCACAGCGCCTTCCGCGATGGTACCCGCGCTGGCGATGTCAAAATACTCCTGTATATATTCCGGAAACACACCGGACAGTTCCCCGATCTTCAGATTGATCCCCAGTATTCTGCGGGCGCCTCCTGCCTCTGCGGCGGGAATGGCCGCCCGGATGATCCCCTCGGTTATGGCCAGCTCGTGCATGGATATTTACCGGTCCATACAGGAAAAGCAGGGGTCAATACTGGCGATAATCAGGCCTGCATCCGCCACGGAGTTTCCCTTCAGCATGACCGGCACCGTTGGTGCGTTCCGGAAGGTCGGCACATGGATGCTGACACGCTGGCCGTAATCGGTCCCGTTTGTCACGACCTTGTAGCAGAGCTGTCCGCGGGGCGCTTCGATTCGGGTCATGTGTTCCCCGGCGGGAACAGAAGGCATCTTCATCCCCAGGTTGATTTTTCCGTCCGCTTTGCCCTCGGGCAGGTTCTCAAGGGCCTGCCGGATGATCTTAATGCTCTCGAAATTTTCCAGTACCCGGACCACCACGCGGGAGAATACGTCGCAGGACGGCCATACGGCCTTTTCAAACTCAAATTCATCGTAGCAGCAGTAAGGAGAATCCTTCCTTGCATCCACGGGCACGTTGGAAGCCCTGGCATGCGGGCCGTTCGCGCCGATGCGGATGGCATCCTCTGTCGTCAGGATACCGACATTCTGTGTGCGCAGTGCCACTGTCTTGTCCGTCAGAAGGATGTCCCTGAGACGGATCATGGACGCCTCAATCCGGTTCAGCATCTCCAGCAGGTGCATGCGCTTCTCATCGTCAATGTCCCTCCGGGATCCGCCGATCATGACCATGCCGTAGTTCACACGGTTTCCGGAGATCTCCTCCAGCATATCCATGATCAGCTCCCGGTCATTCCAGGTATGCATAAACAGGCTGTCATGCCCGATGATATGCAGGGCGATGCCAAGCCACAGATAATGGGAATGCAGACGTTCCAGCTCCGAGATAATGACGCGGATATACTGCCCCCGTCTGGGAACCTTCATCTTTGCGATGGCTTCCACAGTCAGCGCATACGACAGAGCGTGAGAGTGTGAACAGATGCCGCAGACACGCTCCACCATGACCAGGTTCTGGATGAAGTTTTTCTGCTGCGCCAGCTTTTCAATACCCCTGTGGTTGTATCCGATAAAGATTTCCGCAGAAGTGATCTCCTCTCCATCCGTAGTCAGTCTGGCATGGACAGGTTCCTCCAGCGCCGGATGATAGGGGCCGATCGGAACAATATAACTCATGCTATGCCTCCTCTTTTTTGTGTGCCTTTTCTGTCAGCTCAGCCATCGGGGTCACCAGGATCTGGCCCTCCTCCTCGAACATGGTCTCCGGCAGAAACAGTCTCTTTGACGTATCGATGCCTTCAAAGGTAATATCCATCAGTTCCATCAGTTCACGCTCCGGCCACTCCGCCGCCTTGTCATAAACGGCACTGATGCTGGGCAGAACCGGTTCCCCCGTGACGGTATAGGACTCTATTCCCTCCCCGATCTGATATTCGTAGGAGATCACAGGCTTTCCCGCTTCATCGGGATACCCGTGAATCATCGCGAGAACCACACCCTCCTGACGCATTTTCTGTGCCAGCGGGACGACCTCATCCTTTCCAATCATGATTCTTTTGTATTCCTGCATACGCACCTCCCGGAATTCATTTCACAGGGAACGGTTCCCTGTTTTCTCCAGTAATCTGCATGTAATATTTATAATAAAAGGCCGCAGCAACTGAATCCCATCAGTTGGCGCGGCCGACTTTTTCCACGGTTTGGCATGGGAACTCTGAAATAACCGTCCGGACTCCCTGACTCTCAGTTTACAGCAGTTCTTCTGACTCCTGCCCCTCCGGCCATTAAAGTCCGGAGCAGACGCCAGCCTTCTCGGGACTTCTTCCCAATGACCGATTTTCATCGTCAAGGCGCCTGCACAGGCAGATACAGCGGCGGTACCGTTCATGGTTCACACATGATTCCCTATTCTCCGGCACAGCCACAGAGAAGCGCCTTCTTTTCGAAGCAATCCTGACAGGCTGTGCCGGCACTGTAAATCATTATCCTGTTCAATTTTATAAAAATTTCATAAAATAACTGCCCTCATTATAAGAAACTTCTGTGCAGTTAGTCAATGCTTTTACGAAAAAATGTCTTCTATGCTGCTGTCTTCTTCTGCCGGCTCATCGGCAGCATCCGCACTTTCTTCCGGCATTTCTCCGGCCGCAGCATCCGCAATCTCTTCCGGCACTTCTCCGGCCTCGGCAGCCGCACTCTCTTCCGGCACTTCTCCGGCCTCGGCAGCTGCGCTCTCTTCCGGTACTTCTCCGGCCTCGGCAAC
>CADBNA010000196.1 GCA_902795835.1 uncultured Lachnospiraceae bacterium
CATGATGTTTATCAGAAGCATGTGGTTATCATCTTTGATGAATGCCACCGCAGCCAGTTCGGTGAAATGCACACGGCTATTGTCAAGAGCTTCAAGAAATATCACTTGTTCGGATTTACCGGCACGCCGATCTTCGCGGTGAATGCCGGTGCCGTCCGCAACCCACAGTTTTTCACTACTGAGCAGACCTTTGGAGATCAGCTTCACACCTACACGATCGTAGATGCGATCAATGATAAGAACGTTCTTCCGTTCCGTGTAGACTATATCAAAACAATGGATACTGACCCGGATATCGACGATAAGGATGTCTGGGATATTGACCGTGAGAAGGCCTTCATGGCTCCGGAGAGAATCCGGCTGGTGACCAGGTATATTCTGGATCACTTTGACCAGAAGACCTATCGCGGCAACAAAACATATATGTTCAGCGTGCTGACTAATATTGCCGATGTTGCCTCAGCGGACAGAGGCGCTGTGGAAGAGATCAAGCAGAAGCAGCGTGTCAGCGGCTTTAATTCCATCTTTTGCGTCTCTTCGGTGCAGATGGCCAAGCTGTATTATCAGGAGTTCAAGAAGCAGATGGCTGCTGATCCGACGAAGGCTTTGAGGATAGCTACGATCTATAGCTACGGAGCCAATGAAGAAGAATCTGACGGCATTCTGGACGAAGAAAATTCAGAGGACACTTCCGCACTGGATCAGTCGTCCCGCGACTTTCTTGAGGGGGCGATCAAGGATTATAACCAGATGTTCCATACGAACTACTCTACGGACGGAGACAAGTTCCAGAACTACTATAAGGATGTTTCCCTTCGCATGAAGAACAAGGAACTGGATATCCTGATTGTTGTCAATATGTTCCTGACTGGCTTTGATGCCACAACGCTGAATACACTTTGGGTCGATAAGAATCTTAAGATGCATGGCCTGATCCAGGCCTTCAGCCGCACAAACCGTATTCTGAACAGCATCAAGACCTTCGGCAATGTTGTATGCTTCCGTAATCTGCAGAAGCGAGTGGATGATGCGATTTCACTCTTTGGAGACAAGAATGCATCCGGCATCGTTTTGATGCAGACCTTCAAAGATTACTACTACGGCTATATCGGGCCGGATGACAAACGCCATCCCGGCTATGTGGATCTCATGGAAGATCTTGAAGCCAGGTTCCCGTTATCACAGCCGCAGATCATCGGAGAGCAGAATCAGAAGGATTTCATAGCCCTGTTCGGTGCGATCCTCCGCATGAGAAACCTGCTTTCTTCTTTCGATGATTTTGAAGGAAAAGAGCTTATCTCAGAGCGTGATCTTCAGGATTACCTTGGTCGTTATCAGGATCTCCGTGATGAATGGAGAAACCGTAAGCCGGAGGGCGAAAAAGAGGATATCTCTGACGATGTGATCTTTGAGGTTGAACTGATCCGTCAGATCGAGATCAACATTGATTATATTCTCCTGCTGGTGAAGAAATATCATGACAGCCATTGCCAGGACAAGGAAGTGCTGATCACGATCCGCAAGGCCGTGGATGCATCTCCGGAGCTCCGCAGCAAGAAAGCACTGATCGAGTATTTCATTGCCGGGATCAATGATGTGGATGATGTTCTGGTTGAATGGCGCTCCTATGTATCTGAAGAACGTGAGAAGCAACTCATGCAGATCATCACAGAAGAAAAACTGAACGAGGCTGAGACCAGACGCTTCCTGGAAGATTCCTTCCGTAACGGCGAAGTCAAGACTACCGGAACGGATATTGATAAACTCATGCCGCCGGTCTCCCGTTTTGGAGGCGGCAACAGGACCGCGAAGAAGCAGACCATCATAGATAAACTGAAAGCATTCTTTGAGAGGTTCTTTGGGATTGGAGATGCAAACTTCAAAAAGAAGAATACTGCAATGGTATATGATCTAAGTCCTGGGGCGGTGCAGATGGTGGCTGAGGAACCGACCGCGTATAACGTGAACAAAAACAAAACACATTCATAAAGTGAGAACTAAGTTGTGTCTGATAATGAAAAAGGCCGAGGGAAAGGTATAACACGAATGGTCGATTATGCATACACAGCTAAAAAGGAGTAACCCCCATGACAGAAGAGACCATAGCGCGCATCCGGAAATTCACCGCCGATCGTGATTGGGAACAGTTTCATACGCCGGCCAACCTGGCCAAGTCCATCTCCATAGAGGCGAACGAGCTGCTGGAGTGCTTTCAGTGGAGCGACGAGAACTACGATGTGGAGCACGTGAAAGAGGAGCTGGCAGACGTGCTGGTATACTGCCGCGACCTGCTGGACCGCCTGGGGCTGGATGAGGACGAGATCGTCAACCGCAAGATGGACAAAAACGAGGCCAAGTATCCCGTGGAAAAAGCCAGGGGGCGCGCGGACAAATACGATAAACTCTGAGCGAAAACAAAAGACAGCTGTTTTTGCTGCTCGATTATGATGGCAAAACGGCTGTCGATGTGATATAGTCTGATTGAATCATCATTTCGGCTGCGGCGCATGCCGCGCCGTCTTTTGCGGAAGTCCCCGCGTTTTGATCCCAAAGACAGAAAGATCTGCCCAGGTTCCATCCGTCTGCGCAGCTGTTTGACCTGTCTGCAATATGCCAAAGGACAGTCCCGCGTGAGCGGGGCGGCACTGTCCGTGTCCCCAAACACGGGGATGCGCGTAGTTCCCGGAGGTGAAATCATGACGGAACAACAAGGAAAAGAGCGGTTTTTGCAGGTGAAAGACCGCCTGCGCGTGCGGCTGTTTGACCTGTGCAGCAAGGAGGAACAGGAAGATGCGGCGTACAGGCCGGTCGGCTGCGGTTATGCCATGGCTGCCTGGCTTTCGGATGCGGACGATCCGCAAAAGGCCGGACTCGTGTGCATTCCGGGCAGCGGAAAGGCCAGGGAGGAGGCGGTGCGGCTGGTGCTGCAGACCGCACTGGAAAACAGTGTGCGGGAGGCGCCGGCGCAGCTGCGCAGGCTGCGGGAGGTGCTAAAGCACGTTCTTGAAGTGCAGGAAGCTGGGGCTGCTTCGCTGCATGGAGCGGAAGCGGAAGACGACACGGCAGAAGGCAGGGCGGCAGAAGAACCGGCGGAACTCTACGTGCTGAGCGGCCGGACGCCGCAGTTTGGCGCCGCGGCGCTGTTTTATCCGGACACGGCGGCATGGATCGCGCAAAAAGTGGGCGGGGACTACTACGTGCTCCCGAGCTCCGTGCATGAGGTGCTGATCCTGCCGGACGACGGCAGGCAGGACGCGGCGGAGCTCGCGGTCCTGGTGCGGGAGATCAACCGGGCGATGGTGAGTCCGGCCGAACGGCTGGGGGACCGCGTGCTTTTTTACAGTATGGCGCGTCAGACGCTGGAGGTGGCGGCCGCCCTGGACGGACAGGCGGATGAACCGACGGCTTAACGGCACGCGACCAGGACGATCACAGCGGCTGCCGCGTTGCAGCCGCTTTTTGACGTGCAGCAAGCCCGGCCAGCGCGGCAGTGCTGGCACAGAGCCGCATATGTCGGGCGTAGGTCGTGAAGCCGCAGGCTGCGAATGTCCGCGCTGCGGGGCGGGCAGGAGGCGTTGACCGCCCCCTGCTCGATCGCTTGCACTGTGCGTGCGCGGGCCGTATAATGGTGTGAGCAAGACAAATAGAAGGGGGATCGTCTGTTATGGTTAAGCGTTTGGCTGCGGGCTGGCTCTGTCTGATACTGCTTCTTTCCGGCTGTGCGCAGGCGGGTGAGACGCCCGCGCCGGACACCGCCCCTTCCTCCACGGAAACGGCGTCTGCTGCACCTGACGCCACTCCATCCCCAACAGAAACTTCACTGTTTGTGCCAGACACCATCGTGCCTGACACTACCGTGCCTGACACCACTGTCCCTCCCGCATCAACGGCCGCCGCATCATCCCCGGATACCGCCGCGCAGACCACAGAGGCGGAACCGGCGGATCAGACTGTCACCTTCCGTTTTGCGGGCGATTTTACGCAGGCGGAGTACTGGACGGAGACCGGCAAGGCCTGGGTCATGGAGACCTTTGACGAGCGGGACGGCGGGGACATCACCAAAGTCTTTGACGAA
>CADBNA010000197.1 GCA_902795835.1 uncultured Lachnospiraceae bacterium
ATATTTACATTGGTCTGCGTCAGTTCAAGACGTGTCTGGCCGGGCTTCCTGCCGATTCCCGAAGTAATGATTACGATGTCAGATCCCTTTGCGTCCTCGTAATCTCCTGCCTTGATGGTGATCGGCTGGCGGAAGCAGGTTCCCTGCTCGATGTCCATGACTTCACCGAGCATTTTTTCCCTGTTGACGTCGATCAGAACGACTTCTGACGCGAGCACTTCCCTCGAGAGGGTGTACGCTATTGTCGCACCTACGTTGCCGGTGCCGATGATGGTTATCTTGCTCATTTTTTTCCTCCTTTGTTTCCCAATGAGTCTAGGGGACGGTTCTTTTTGACTCACTTTGTCCAATCTGGTCTATGGCCTGTTTTCTATACCCCAGTCACAGAGCCTGTCCAGGATCTTAACGAGAGAATGTCCACGTTCAGTCAGAGTATACTCTACTTTTGGGGGAATCTGAGGATACACGGTACGGGTGATCAGCTCATCTGACTCCAGTTCCTTAAGGTTCTGACTAAGTGTTTTGTCTGCGGTTTTTTTCAGATAACGCTGCATTTCATTAAAGCGGACAGGTTCGTACTCCATCAGGCAGTACAGGATCACCGGCTTGTATTTTCCTGAGATCAGGGAAAGGGTATAACTGTATCCCGTCTGATCGAAATCGGCTTCCTCAATGCATTTCTTTTTCATATATTATAGCTTACCTTTTAAGGAATTGAAAGAGGCCTATGACCTCGGAAAACCATAAACCGGATCATGGACATTTCACGAACATTATCGGGCATTTAATGGAAATAATATGATTAGTCGCATTGACACCATATTGCAGATAGCGTACAATTGATTCTGTACAAAACCGGAGACATCCAGACTGATGCTGCATTTACCGCAGCGAAGCAAGAGGTGTTATAAGTGACCATTGAAGAAATGAAAGCCTTAAAAATCGAGCGCGGCCTGACCAATGAGATGATTGCTGATGCATCCGGCGTACCGCTCAGTACCGTGCAGAAGATCTTCAGCAGCGTGACGAAGGCCCCCAGAAAGCAGACGATCGACGCACTGTCATCTGCGCTCTGCGGGCAGCGGGAGAGAAATTTTAAAGTATACGGGGAAGGCCGGCCTGCACAGCCGCAGATCATAGGTGAAGCGCAGGCCTCATACGGAGCTGTTCGTAAGGAAGAACGGCACACCATCGACGACTACTACGCCCTCCCTGACGATCAGCGTGTGGAGCTGATCGACGGCGTCTTTTATGATATGGGAGCGCCGGCGCTGATCCACCAGAGAATTCTCACACAGCTGCATCTTCTCTTTGAAGAGTGTATGGAAGAGCATGGTGAAAACTGCGAAGTCTGGCTTTCGCCCTGTGACGTCCGGCTGGACCGGGACAATTACACCATGGTACAGCCGGACCTGCTGGTGATCTGCGGGGAATACGACCTCCGTGCTATCCGCTTTGAGGGCGCCCCCGACCTGGTCATTGAGATTCTCTCCCCTTCCACCCGGTCGAAGGATATGGTTCTGAAGCTGTACAAATACCAGCAGGCCGGAGTCCGGGAATACTGGATCATTGACCCGAAGCATCAGAAGGTGACCGTCCACCGTTTCGAGGACGAAGACTATGATCCTCAGTATTACAGCTTCAGTTCCTCTGTTCCCGTGGGCATCTCCGGAGGGGCATGCAGCATAGACTTCTCCCGGATTTTTGATAAAATCAGACGTTACTACGAGTAAGAGGATTTGATTTCTCAGAAATCTCCTTATGGGAGAAATGAATGAGCTTCATAACCGGACACTACATGAAATTCGGTGAAATGTATGCTGTTTCAGGAACCCTGAAAGATTCAGGATAGGGTATTAAAGGCAGGCGGTGATGTTATGGCTAACGAAGGCGGCACATGGATCATGAAGGGTCTGGACTGGGATGATCCGTACCGGATCCGTTCCTGGCGTGAGTTGATCAACTGGATAAACGAAGTCGGCTTCCTGCCGCTCTTCGCTAATGAGGTGCCGGGCTTTTCCGCTGAGGAGCATGTCTCTCCTCTTTTCTGGTGGACCGGAGATCCGGAGCAGGATCCCTGTGAGTGGCGCGAGATCATTCCCGCGACCGGCGAGGTAGCATACGGGAAGTTCTTCAATAACAAGACCGGCTTCATTTCCCGGGAATGGTTCCCGCATTTTGCAAATGCCCGTCGGGACGGATATGACTTCGATGCGGCATGGGACGATGAACTGGTCCAGCGCCGGTACAAGGCAATCATGGATATCTGCGAGGACGGCGGCATGCATCCGGGTTTTGAACTGAAGCCGGCAGCGGGATTCGGCAAAGAGGGTTATAAGAACTTCGACGGCTGTATCACGCAGCTGCAGATGCAGACCTATCTCATTATCCGAAAGTTCGAGCGGCGCAGGAACAAGCAGGGACAGAGCTACGGCATGGCAGTCTCCTACTACCAGAAACCGGAAGAGCTCTGGGGCTATGAACATGTTACAAGCGCTTATAAGGAAGAACCATCTGCTTCCGAAGAACGTATTTTCACAAGAGCAAAAGAACTGTTTCCGCAAGCGGCGGAAGCGGCTATCCGGAAAGTTTTAAAATAGGGAGTATGAAAGCAAAGGCTTTTCTGCAACCGGTGCCGGGGATGAAGATGAGATAGAACTGGTTATGACAGTATAAAATGGTGGATTATCTGGATAAAGCAGGATTTGAAAGAATGGAGGATCAAAAGAAAACAATTCATGTCGTAGCGGCAATCATCAGAAAAGACGATAAAGTGTTTGCAACTCAGCGCGGCTATGGCAGCTATAAAGACTGGTGGGAATTTCCCGGCGGAAAGATTGAAACCGGGGAAACACCGGAGGAGGCTTTGACACGGGAAATTCGTGAAGAGCTTGAGACGGGTATTTCCATAGACGAATATCTTACAACGGTTGAGTACGAATATCCGGAATTTCACTTGTCGATGGCATGCTACTGGTGTAGTGTGAAAGAAGGACAGCTGACGCTTTTGGAACATGAAGCATCCAGGTGGCTCCCGCTTGGGCATTTGCGCCAGGTAAACTGGCTGCCGGCTGATGTGCTGGTCATAGATGAGATTGAAAAAACGATTTAGGGTGGAAACACAATGAAGCCAATTGTTCACTGGCGGACACGATGTGTCTCCGGATTACTATCACGAAGAGCCTCTGGAGAGTCTTGTAGTACCATGCAGGAAACGGGATATCCTGGAAGGCCGCCGTGTTCAGAAGGGCTCACAGAAGCCCTGTACAGGCCCGACAGCCGTTTCCTGTGGGCAGTGCAGTGGCATCCGGAATTCCTGTATCAGACAGACGAATTCAGCAGGAAAATCTTCCGTGCATTTGTTGGAGCTGCGGAACATGTTCCTGTGGCTCACCAGACTTCGTAAAAGCGGCTCAGGTATAAATTGTATTAAGAGAGGACATGTCCATTGGGGCATGATACGGCATTATGGGTAATGTGATCTGGTTTATGATTATGATTCCCTGCAGTATTCTTTTTACCGTGCTCGGTATTTACGCATGGAAACGGAAAAAGCCCATGTGGTTCTGGTCCGGATCGACTGTCAGGGAAGAAGAGATCTCAGATGTCCCGGCTTACAATCGGGCGAATGGGATCATGTGGATTTGCTTTTCCCTCGTTTTCTGGGTAAGTACTGTTATGGGATTCCGGGAAATGACAGCTGCAGGAATTGTGCTGATTGCGGGCTGCCTTGGGGGTGTTCCGCTGCTTGTCATCTGTTACGAGAGGATCTATCGAAAATACAGGACCAAAAGGGACGGTTCCTCAGGCGTCAATGCTGCCGCGGATTCGAAAAAGCAAAGCATTTGATTTAGCAGACTGCGATTGATGGAGTGAGCTGATGACGAAATATACATTTGGAACAAAGGAAACCATTTCAGGGAACCGGACCTTAGGACGGCGAAAGCATTTGCATGGGTGCTGAAGAACAACATGAGGAGCAGAAAGAAAATGTGAAAGAGGAGCCGATCCGGCTCCTCTTTTGCGGCTGCAGGTCTTCTGACGTGAGACTTGCAGCTGTCTGCCCCGGAAAAAGGGGGATTTCTGATAAAAGCGGGTATCGCTTATTTCAGATTCGCTACAGGCGTACCTTCCGGTACAATATAACCACAGACATCACATTTAGACTCCTCATGTGTCTTTCCTGCCACACCATCAGTCAGATAGACAAAAACCTCCATATCGGCGCCGCATTTCGGACATTTTACCTCTCTCAGTTCAGGCGTAGCTTTTCCTTCCTGACATCCTTTTGATACAGCCATTTCTCTTGTGCCTCCTTTTCTCATACTGTATGAATAAACTGTCAAATCATTAATACATAATCGAAAACTGCTGCGTATTCCCCGGATACCTGAAGAAACAGAGTTGTCAGATTCTTGCCGGGGAAAAAAGTGTTTATCTTCCGATACCAGTATATAATTCATTCTGTCGGAATACAAGTGGAATCGTACTGTAAGGCTGCAACCTCGTCTGGCGGGGGAAGTATCATTGACAATTTTCTGATCTGCGGGTATATAACGGGATGCTGAATAATGGTATAATCTTTTTGCCGGTACCTGATAATAATAAAAGACAGACGAGGAGCGAATTATGCAGTACGAAGGCGCGGTTTATCGTCCGCCAAGTGAGGCGGGCAGTTTTATCCTGCAGGTGACGATCGGATGTGCGCGGAATACCTGTACGTTCTGCACAATGTACAAGGACAAGACCTTCCGTATGCGGCACATGGACGAGATACTTGCGGACATAGAGGAAGTTCACGCATATTACGGAGACCACATACGCCGGATTTTTCTGGCAGACGGAGACGCACTGATCATGCCCGCAGACCGGCTTCTGGAAATCCTGGCAGCCCTTCGGGAACAGTTTCCCTCTGCGGAGAGAATCACCTCCTATGGGGCCCCGAAGGATGTACTGGGAAAGACGCCTGAGGAGCTTGCCGCCCTGCGGGAGGCCGGTCTGTCCATGATCTACATGGGACTGGAATCCGGAGATGACGAAGTGCTGCGTCATGTGAAAAAAGGCGCGTCATCCGCGGAGATTGTGGAAGCCGGTCAAAAGCTGAAAGCTGCGGGCATGCAGACCTCCATTACGCTGATATCCGGCCTCGGCGGCCGGCGTTTTCTGCGGGAGCATGCCGTACACAGCGCAGAAGCCATTTCTGCCATGCGGCCGGATTATGTTGGATTCCTGACGCTCATGGTTGAAAGAGGAGCGCCGATGCTGGAGGAACTCGAGCGCGGCGAGATGGAGCTGCTGACTCCGGAGGAGGTCGCGGAAGAGATGGAACTGTTCCTGACGCACGTGGATGCGGAGGGCTGCGTATTCCGTTCCAATCACGCCTCAAATTATATTATGCTGGGAGGAACCCTGAACAGGGATATTCCGGCGATGCTGCAGCAGCTGCGCAAAGCCAGAGAAGAAGGCGTGTTCCGGTCTGAGAGGTGGAGAGCGCTGTGATCATCCCCAGCCCTGGATCCCATATCCTCTTTCATACAGCAGTTCATCTGAAAAAACAGCCTCGCCGTCCGCATTGATCTCCAGCTTCGGTACGTTGACCGGCAGTGTCCCCTGCGGGACCGACTGCCCGAAGGCTGCACAGAGCGCCACTGCTACATTCAGATTGAAGGGGCCTTTTCCCTCGGCATCGTGATCGCTCCCGGAGCGATTGTATGCACAGAGAACGGCATCCACATCTTCATAACATGCCGCATCGTAGGGCAGGTACAGGCTGAGCAGTGCCACATTGCCGTCTTTGGACTGATGGAACTGTTCGATCACACTGCATACCAGTTCGTTTTTCTCCGACGTCTCGGACAGGATCAGGACATTGTCTGCGTTTTTCAGGGCCTTCTGAAGTTCGGGGTCCTCTGCCTGCAGTTCACTGTAACAGAGCACGGTCACAGAAGCAGCATTCAGCAATCCTTCTGTTCTGAGGCGGTCAAGAGCGTACTCCACTGTCTCCCGGCGATCTTCACTGGGTATCATGATCAACGCCCGGCTGTCATTGTTCCCATCCAGCGGGAGAGTTCCTCCTTCATTTTTCAGCAGTGTCAGACCGCGCTGCGCGATCTCCCATTCTCTGTTATGGTGTCCGGCTGAGCCGACTACCGCTTCTGCATTGGCAAGCTGTTCCTCTTTGCTGTCTGACAGCGTATCCGTCATGATGCCCTGTTCGAGCTTCAGTTTCAGAATCCGAGAAACAGAATCGTCCAGTTCTTCCTCTTTGATCTCACCTGCTTCGACCCGGGCAAGAAGATTCTTCATATATGCATCTACTGTCGGAAATGTGTCGACCTCTTCATCCTGATAGAGTTCTGCCGCACAAAGAAGAATATCCACACCGGCGTTGATCGCCAGTACCGCGGCATCCGTCTCATCAAAATGAGCAGCTATGGCATCCATATCCATGGCGTCCGTGATGATAATGCCGTCATAACCCATATCTTCCCGCAGCAGACCGGTCATGATGGTATGAGAAAGTGTGGCTGGCAGATAGACCTCCTTCCCGTCCTGCCTGGAAACATACGTATCGGTCTCAATACTCGGGTACTGGATATGCGCTGTCATGATCATATCCGTCCCCTCATCGATCCCTGCCTGGAACGGAACCAGGTCGCAGGCCTTCAGTTCTTCCAGGGTATAATCAGAGCAAGGCAAATGGGTGTGGCTGTCCTCACCTACATTGCCATGACCGGGGAAATGCTTCAGAGATGCAAGAATACCGCTTTTTCTTAAGCCGCGCAAAAAAGCCGTCACGTGTTCTGCTGCAATTTCCGGATCGTCCGAGAAGGAACGCACCCCAATGATGGGGTTGTTGGGATTGCTGTTGACATCGGATACCGGAGCAAAATCCATATTGAAGCCCAGAGCTTTGATCTCCTGCCCAAGCATTTCCGCGCTCTCTTCCGTCAGTGCCGTGTCACCTGTCGCGGCAAGGGCCATATTGCCGGAGAAAACTGAGCCAAAAGATACCCGGTTGACCCGGCCGCCCTCCTGATCCACACAGACCAGCATGGGGATACCCGGCTCCGAGTCCATAGCCGCCTCCTGACAGTCTCTGATCAGCGTCACGGTCTGTTCCGTATCCACGATGTTGCCGCCAAACAGGATAACACCTCCGAAATCATATTTTTTCAGAAGCTCCGCATATGCCGGGCCAAGTTCAGTCACCATCTTTGTGCCCTGGATTCCCGACCTGAGTGATACGATCATCATCTGCGCCAGCTTCTGTTCTGTGCTCATACCGGAAAGCATCTCCTTCACCTGCTCATCCACGCTCTTGTCGGCTCCGGAGCCGGGCGCAGCCCATGCTGTGCAGACAGACAGATTCATAGTCAGAATCAGCAAAATAGATATCCATATTTTTTTCATCATTATATCCCGTCTTTCTTTTTTTCTTAAAAGCATAATCCGCCTGCGGCAAATTCACAAGAGCCCCAGGGGACGGTTCCCTGCGGTTCACTTAGCCCGTCGGGGATGGCGTCCTGACAGAGGGCAGCTCATTACAGCGGTGAACCTTCAGGAACCGTCCCCAACAGCTCTAACTATATCATATCTGGGGTTTTATATGCTGTTTTTTTGTATTGATTAGTACGTGATTCTGTGCATAATTTATAAAGAACAGGGAACTGTAAGTGACAGTCCGTTACAATAAACGCTAATCGCCGGACAAGGCACTCAGCCGAATGGAGGCACAGATTTGAGCAATACCGATAACAATTTTGATCTGCAGGAATACCTGACAAAAGGTGTAGAGGGCGTTATCGCCAATGCCGTCAGGGCAACCTTAAAGAATCCCAGAGAAAGCGCTTTTATGATGAAGTTTGCCGCCGCAGGCAAAGCGGCGTCCAAACGCCGCAGAAAGCTGGAAGACGACGGAGAGCATGTGCCCTCTTTCCTGATTGCCAGCATCACCAGCAAATGCAATCTGCACTGCGCGGGTTGTTATTCGCGCTGCAATCACGCTACAGTTGACGCGGAACCGGTCAGTCAGCTGACAAGTGAGGAATGGTTCCGGATCTTTGACGAGGCAGATGAGCTGGGGATCAGCTTTATCCTCCTGGCAGGCGGAGAGCCGATGCTTCGCCGGGACATCATCGAGGCGGCAGGAAAGAAACAGAATATCATGTTCCCGATCTTTACGAACGGAACCTTCATGGATGAGCGGTATTTCGAGCTCTTTGACCGCTGCCGGAATCTTCTCCCGGTAATGAGCATAGAGGGCGAACGCAGGATTACGGACGCCAGACGCGGCAAGGGCGTTTATGACCGCCTGATCGTCAACATGGAGGAACTGAACCGACGGGGACTGATCTTTGGCGCATCGGTTACGGTAACGACAGAGAATATCCATGAGGTTACATCAGAGGATTTCCTGAAATCCCTGTCAGATCGTGGGTGCAGGGCCGTAATCTTTGTGGAATTTGTCCCTGTTACCGAGGAGAGCAGGGAACTTGCCCCGGGAGATAAGGAGCGGGAATATCTGACAGGGGAGATTGGCAGACTTCGACGGGAACATCCTGAAATGGTCTATGTCTCCTTCCCGGGCGACGAGAAGAGCTCCGGGGGCTGTGTGGCGGCAGGCCGCGGGTTCTTCCATATCAATTCTCATGGGGGAGCGGAGCCGTGCCCCTTCTCGCCGTATTCGGATATCAACGTCAGGAACACATCCCTTCGTGAGGCGCTTCATTCACCGCTTTTTGCGGCACTGCGTGACGGAGGCGTGCTGACGGACGATCACGAGGGCGGCTGCGTCCTTTATGAAAAACGTGAACTTGTAGAAAACATCCTGGCCGGGAAGGCTGTGTAAAAGCG
>CADBNA010000198.1 GCA_902795835.1 uncultured Lachnospiraceae bacterium
CAAAGGAACAGGAGGCATGGCAGTTCGCAGGGGAAGGCCAGTGGCAGACAGCGGACAGGCGGTTTACAATTCTTGAGAGTCAGAGCGGTGAGTATCATCATCTGGTTGACAATCAGCGCCTTCGCAACAGCAAGACTTTTAAGACCTTTGCGGAGTGTGATGAGTATGCCGGCCAGATCCGGAACGGGCTGGAGGAACCATCCCCGGCTAAAAAAACACGCCGGGATGAAGATGAAGCCGCCGAGCGCGGAATCCGGCAGGCAGGTGTGCAGAACACAGAACGCGCAGCCGTTCAGAGCAAAAAGCAGGACGGCCGGACAGGCCGCCAGACTGCAGCGGAGGAACGGCACAGTGAACGTGCGGAACGGGGTCAGGGAGGCGGCCGCAGAGGACGGCGCCAGGAAAAGGAACCCGCGAAAGAATCTGCCCGCGCCCGGAACGACGGGCAGAAGGAAGGCGCTGACAGCGGCAGACAACAGGAGAAACCGCCGCGCCGCAGACGGCATCACAGGCGGAGCGGTTCAGCACAGACCCAGACAGGTCCTGTGATGAAGGAATGACGCAGGAGGTAACGCAAAGATGAGTACAGACGGCCGAATGGATTTTAAATGTCCGAACTGCGGCGGTACAATGAGTTTCGATCCCGCATCAGGGAAGCTGAAGTGTGATTACTGCGATTCGGCTTTTTCAGAGGAAGAAGTCAGCCGCAGGGAGGCGGAACAGCTGCTGCAGCAGCAGAACAAAGAATCCGGCGCTGACTGGCAGCAGGACGCTGAAGCCATGCGGGCGTATTCCTGCTCATCCTGCGGGGCAGAACTGCTGGCAGATGCCAATACTGCCGCGATCTGCTGCCCCTACTGCGGCAGCAACACAATAGCGACGGCACAGTTTTCCGGCGCAATCCGTCCGGATTATGTAATACCGTTCGCCTTCACCAAAAAGCAGGCAGTCGATAAATATCAGGGCTATTACGCCAGGCGCATGCTGCTTCCGGGCTCTTTTTCCCGGAGCAGCCATGTGGATGAAATTCAGGGCGTCTATGTGCCGTTCTGGCTGTTTAACGGATCCGTGACGGCAGATGCCGCTTATGAGGCTTCAGATACGGTCCGTGACGGAGATGAAGAGGTCACCACCTATTACGATGTGCAGCGCAGAGGAACGGTCTCATTTGAAAATGTGCCTGCAGATGCCTCCGGGCGAATGGATGATGCGCTGATGGATTCCCTGGAGCCATACGATTTCAGCGCGCTGAAGCCGTTTACACTGGCCTGTCTCCCCGGCTTTCTCGCCGAGCGGTTTGATGTGGAGCAGACAGATAACCGGAAACGGGCCGAAGAGAGAATCCGCACTTCGGCGGAAAATATGGTGAGAGATACCATAGAGCATGATGATTATACGACCAAACATGAGACATTTGACATACATTACGGTCAGACCGGATATGCCCTGCTGCCCGCCTGGATCCTGACGACCAGATGGAATGGCGGAACCTATACCTTTGCCATGAACGGACAGACCGGTGAGTTTACCGGGGATCTCCCCGTCAGCAAGCCCAAACTGGCCATTCTGACAGCGATTGCGTTTCTGATCCCGCTGGTGATTCTGCTTCTGGCGACGGACAATACTATGCTTGCGGTTATCGCCGGGCTGGCTGTCGCGCTGATTGCCGCATTTGCGGCACATTCCAGCATGAAGCCGGTAACAAAAGCGTATGGGGCTTCCAGATATATGAGTGAACTGCACCTGAACAGGCAGACGGACCGCAGACTCCGGGAGGAGCGGAAGCCTGTTGAGAAGAGCGGATCTGCAGAAGAAAAGAAACCAGCAGCACAGAAACCTGCAGTACAGAAACCTGCAGTACAAAAGTCTTCGACCGCGCAGAAGCCTGCGGCACAGAAACCGTCATCGGCCGTGAAGCAGAAATCCGCCGCCGCGCCTAAACCGGCAGTGAAAAAGTCTCCGACGGCGCAGCAGCCTGCAGAACCCCGCAAACCGGCAGTGCAGAAGTCATCGGAAGCGCAGAAACCTTCATCAACTGCACAGAGATCCCCTGCGGTAAAGCAGAAAACAACCGGAAGTCCGGATAATGCCCCCGGACGGAAACCGCGTGTGAAGTAAGTCGGATCAATTCCTGATCGTCGTACAAAGGGAGAAAATCCTATGTTTGAACTTGAACAGTCGCTGGAACTGCACCAGACACTGTCACCGCAGCAGATTCAGTCTCTTCAGATCCTGGCCTATACCAATCAGGAACTGGAAGAATTTCTGAAGAATGAGTATTTTGAGAATCCGCTGCTGGAAAACACGATCGATAAACAGGGAGAGATGCTCCAGAATCTGGAAACCCTCTATGAGAATGATGAGGGCTACCGGCGGGAATATATTGCAGATGATGACGATGAGCCCCAGAGAGAGATCCGGGCCCGGGAAAAGATTTCCATCCGGCAGATTGTTCTGGAACAGCTGGCGCATCGTGACCTGACCCGACGGGAATGGGATATCATAGAGTCTCTGGTTCAGTTTGTGAATGACCAGGGATTCCTCGACTACGAGCCGACGGATATCGCCATCGACATGGGCTTTGCCCGGGATGAAGTCCTGCACTGCCTGGATATCCTGAAAGAACTGGAGCCGGCAGGCCTGTTTGCGTCAGGCATTGAAGAGTGTCTGATCATACAGCTGCAGAGGCAGGGAACAGAAGACGAGACGCTTTTCCGGCTGATCCGGGACCATATGCAGGAAATACTGGCCGGACGGTTCAGCAATGCATCCCGCAGCCTGGGCATATCCACGAGCCAGGTCAAGAAATATCTGCGCGTCATCAGCCGGCTGCAGCCTTATCCCATTCTGGAGAGAGAAGCCGGGGACGTTGAATACATCGTTCCGGATATCATTATCAAAAAGGAACGGGGCGGCGACTGGGAGGTGGAACTCAACGACGGCTGGATGGGAGAATACCGCTGCAATGAATATTATGTCCGGATGATGAGGACGACAAAGGATCCGGAACTGAAGGAGTATTTTGAGGAAAAACTGCGCCGGGCGGTATTTATCATGAATTGTGTGGAGAAACGGCGGGAGACTCTGGTCAACATCTGCAGGGCGATTCTTCACCTGCAGGAAGATCATTTTCTGAACGGGGCGCCGATCACTCCCATGCTGATGCGTGAGGTTGCGGAAGAGGCCGGAATCAACGGGTCAACGGTCAGCCGCGCTGTCCAGGGAAAATATATCATGTTCAGGAAAACAGAACTCCTGCGTGACTTTTTCAGCGGAAAGGCCATAGAGGGAAGCGACGTCTCCGGGCGGGAGATCCGGAATATCCTGGCTGATATGATCCGGCAGGAAGATAGGGAAAACCCGTTAAGCGACATGCAGATTGTCGAGGAAATGGAAAAACAGGGCATATCTATCTCACGGCGCACGGTTAATAAGTATAGAAAACAGATGGGAATACCGGATTCCAGACACAGGATCTGAACCGGTATCGGCAGAAACGCCGGATCCGGTCACCCTTTTTTGGATGTGCGGGATCCGGCGTCTTTTTTTGTAGTGCAGAATTGCATCACGTCCGGAGATAGTGTACAATATAATCAGTTGTCCGGCCCCGGGGCAGCCGGGCTTCACTGCTCCGGAGGGACGTTTTTTCAACACCCTGGCACCTGCTGCAAGTGGCACGCGAAATGCTCACCAGATAATCGGAAGATTATTGGACTTCTGTCAGCTGCATGTTAAGAAAGGATGAAGGTATGAGTGAACGTATAGCGGTATATGGAGCCGGTACAATCGGATCCTGTGAGATCACGCTGATTACAGGCAACAGCTTTCCTGTTACGGTTATCGGATTTGATGACGCGGACCTGGAGCGCTGCAGAGGCAAACTGGAGACAAACTGGAACGATCTGATTGAACTGGGTCTTGCGACCCAGGAGAATAAAGAAGCCGCCATGAAACTGGTGACGCTTACGGCAGATCCGGAAGCACTGCGGGACTGCACGTTTGTATTCGAAGAGGTTCTTGAGGATATCAAGATCAAATCTTCTGTTTTTAAGGTTATCGAAGAGCATACCGGACCGGATACCATCATTGCGTCAAGCACCTCTTCCATTGACGCGGAAGATCTGGCCGCAACCGTAAAAAGACCGGAGCGGCTGATCGTTGCGCATCCGTTCCAGCCGGTACATCTGCAGCCGCTGGTAGAGCTGGTCTGCAATGCGAAGACGTCGGATGATACCATTTCCCGCGCAAAAGACATACTCGCCCAGCTGCAGCGCGTTGTTGTCTGCATGAAGAAGAGCGTGCCGGGCTTCCTGGTCAACCGCTTTGCGCAGACATTGTTCCGTGAGTCAATCTACCTGATTGAGCAGGGCGTTACGACGGCCGAAGATATCGACATCGCGGTGAAGTATGCTGTCGGCATGCGGTATGCGGAAATCGGTCTTCTTGAATACTTTGACGCTGTCGGCTTTGAGCTGGAGAGCGCCATCGCGAAGAACTGTTATCCGGATCTGTGCGATACCAAGGAACTGCAGGAGACCGTGCTGGAAGGCCTCAGGACCGGAAAGACCGGAATGGCAGCCGGACAGGGCCTCTTTGACTGGTCGAACCGGAGCTATGACGACTACCGCCGCCGTCTGAACGCTCCGTATCTGGATGGTGTTAAAAAATGGCACTTGCCGAAAGGAGAATAAAAGCATGAGTTACGTGAAATTTGAGAAACAGGGTGAGATCGGAATTGCCACGATTGACCGGCAGGAAGCGCTGAATGCGCTGAACGCTGATGTCATCGGCGAGCTGGAAGATCTGGTGACAGAGCTGGAGAAGGATACGGAGATCCGTGCGCTGATCCTTACCGGTGCCGGCCGTTCTTTCGTGGCGGGCGCGGATATCAAGCTGCAGCAGCCGCTGGACGTTGACGGCGGACGCCGCTGGGGCCAGAGAGGATCAAAGGTTTTCCGCCGCCTGGAGAAGCTGGAATTCCCGACGATCGCTGCAGTCAACGGCTTTGCGCTTGGCGGCGGCTGTGAGCTGGCTATGAGCTGTGACATCATTCTTGCCTCCGAGAAGGCAAAATTCGGCCAGCCTGAAGTCGGCCTGGGCATTACACCCGGATTTTCCGGCACCCAGAGACTGCCCCGCCGCGTAGGCATTGCAAAGGCAAAGGAGCTGATTTACTCCGGCAAGATGATCAAAGCCGACGAGGCAAAGGCAATCGGCCTGGTCAACGAGGTCTATGCACCGGAAGAACTGATGGACAAAGCCATTGAGATGGCAAAATCCTTTACAAAGAATGCGCCGATCGCCGTCAAGTATTCCAAGGCTCTGATCGACCGCGGCATGCAGATGGATATTGATGACGGCATCATGCTTGAGCAGGAGATGTTTGCCATGTGCTTTGCCACACAGGACCAGAAGGAAGGCATGAGCGCTTTCATTGAGAAGAGAGCGGCAGAGTTCAAGAATAAATAATACTGGCGTTTTGCTTTTGCCATTGAGTACAAAACATTTGCCAATGAGTTGTCAAACAGTTGACAGTTCTTGCATTTAACGGTAAGATAATGAAGCGCCTGAGGCGTGCCCTCAGGCAGCTTCTTATGGAGGTGTGACAGATGAAAAAGGTTAAGGTACTGCAGGCAGAAGAGGCAGCTCTGCTGGTTCAGGACGGCGACACGATTGCCACAGGCGGTTTCGTAAGCTGTGCCTGCCCGGAAGCGCTTTCAAAAGCTCTGGAACAGCGTTTTCTGGAGACAGGTCATCCGAAGGACCTGACACTGTTTTTTGCAGCAGGCCAGGGACACAGAGACGGCACAGGCGGTGATCACTACGGACATGAAGGCATGGTGAAGCGCGTTATCGGCGGTCACTGGGACCGCGCGCCGAAGCTTGGCGAACTGGCACTGCAGAACAAGATCGAAGCATACAATCTGCCCCAGGGCGTAATTTCCCACATGTACAGGGATATTGCCGCCCACAATATCGGTACCATTACAACCGTGGGCCTTTATACATTTGCAGACCCCCGTATTGAAGGCGGAAAGCTGAACGAGCGGACGACCGAGGATATGGTAAAGGTTGTTGAGATCGAAGGCGAAGAGATGCTCCTTTACAAGGGCTTCCCGATCAATGTGGTGTTCCTTCGCGGCAGCTATGCCGATGAATACGGCAACTGCACCGTGCACCGTGAGATCGGACCGCTGGATGTTACCGCCATGGCACAGGCCTGCCGCAATTCCGGCGGAAAGGTAATTGTGCAGGTAGAAAAGATCGTGCAGGGCGGTTCTCTGGATCCGAAGCTGGTTGCCATTCCCGGCATCTATGTAGATGCAGTCGTAGTCGGCACACCGCAGGAGAACGAACAGTGCCTGGGCATGGAGTATGACGGCAGCCTGACCGGCGAATTCCGGATTCCGGTGGACGCAATCCCCCCGATCCCGATGGATGCCAAAAAGATCATTGCCCGCCGCGCGGCAATGGAGCTGCCGAAGGACGCCATCGTCAATCTGGGCACCGGCGCGCCGGAGAAAATCGCCAATGTTGCTGCCGAGGAAGGAATTTCCGACTACATGACGCTGACGGTAGAAGCCGGGTCCATTGCCGGCGTGCCGATGGGCGGGACGCAGTTCGGAGCCGCCGCAAATGCCATGGCTATTATTCCTCACAATGTACAGTTTGACTTCTATCAGGGCGGCGGACTGGATGTCGCATTCCTGGGTCTGGCGGAGACGGCTCCGAACGGCGATCTGAATGTCTCGAAGTTTGGCGTGCGCCTGGCCGGCGCCGGCGGATTCATAGACATCACCCAGAACGCGAAGAAGGTTGTCTACTGCGGCACCTTCACGGCCAAGGGGCTGAAGACCGAGTGCCGGGACGGCAAGCTGGTCATCACACAGGAGGGCGCCAAGAAGAAATTCGTTCAGCAGGTTGAGCAGGTCACCTTCTCCGGAAAATACGCGAACAAGGTTCACCAGCCGGTTCTGTATATCACGGAGCGCGCCGTATTTGAGCTTCGTCCGGAAGGCGTTACCCTGATCGAAATCGCCCCCGGCATCGACCTGCAGACACAGGTTCTGGATCAGATGGAGTTTAAGCCGCAGATTGCCGAGGATCTGAAAGTCATGGATGAACGGATCTTCCGTGAGGAACTGATGGGCCTGAAGGAAGGCTGACTGCGGCCTTTGACAGGGGACGGTTCTCTGTCACCTGATCTGAAATTTCAGATTATCTCAGAAGGATGAAAAAAGGTGACAGAGAGCCGTCCCCTGTCACCATACGAAAGGAGACTGTATGATTCGTACTGCAGAACAGTATATCGAGAGCCTTAGGACGCTGAAGACCCGCGTATATATGTTTGGCGAGAAGATTGACAACTGGGTGGATCACCCGATCATCCGTCCGTCGATCAATTGTGTTGCCGCAACATATGAGCTGGCCAATGATCCCATGTATGAGGACCTCATGACGGCCACATCCAGCCTCACGGGAAAGAAGATCAACCGTTTCACGCATCTGCACCAGTCTACGGATGATCTGATCAAAAAAGTGAAAATGCAGCGCCTGCTGGGCCAGAAGACAGCCAGCTGCTTCCAGCGCTGTGTCGGCATGGATGCATTCAATTCCGTATTTTCGACAACGTATGAAATCGACGAGGCCTGCGGCACACATTATCATGAGAACTTTAAAAAGTTCCTGACCTTTATCCAGGATGAAGACCTGGTTGTCGACGGCGCCATGACGGATCCGAAAGGTGACCGTTCCAAAGCACCTCATGCACAGGCAGACCCGGATATGTTTGTACACGTTGTTGAGCGGCGTGAAGACGGCATCGTCGTCTGCGGCGCAAAGTGTCACCAGACCGGTTCCATTAATTCCCACTGGCACATTTTCATGCCGACGATCTCCATGGGAGAGGCCGACAAAGACTGGGCTGTCAGCTTTGCCTGCCCGACTGATGCAGAAGGCCTGTACATGATCTACGGACGTCAGTCCTGCGATACCCGCAAGCTGGAAAATGCTCCGATTGATCTCGGCAACGAGAAGTATGGCGGACAGGAAGCCCTGGTTGTCCTGGATCACGTATTCATTCCGAACGAGTATATCTTCATGAATGGCGAGTATCAGTTTGCCGGCATGATGGTTGAGCGTTTTGCAGGGTATCACAGACAGAGCTACGGCGGCTGCAAGGTCGGTGTCGGCGATGTGGTGATCGGAGCTACTGCTCTTGCCGCTGAGTACAACGGCGCTGACAAGGCTTCCGCCGTCAAGGACAAACTGATCGAGATGACGCACCTGAATGAGACGCTCTATTGCTGCGGCATCGCCTGCTCTTCCCAGGGCGCTCCCACAAAAGCCGGAAACTATCAGATCGACCTGCTCCTGGCCAATGTCTGCAAGCAGAACGTCACACGGTTCCCGTACGAGATCGTGCGTCTGGCCGAAGATATTGCCGGCGGCCTGATGGTCACCATGCCTGCCCAGAAGGATTTCGAATCCGATACCGTTGTCGGAAGAAACGGTGAGACGATCGGCGAGATCTGCAACAAATTCTTCAAGACAAAGGAGAATGTCCCCACAGAATACCGCCAGAGAATTCTTCGTTTCCTGGAGAACATGTGTCTCGGCGCCGCGGCCGTCGGATACAGGACGGAGTCTATGCATGGCGCAGGTTCCCCGCAGGCACAGCGTATCATGATCGCGCGTCAGGGCAACCTGGAGCACAAAAAGGAACTGGCAAAAGCAATTGCCGGCATTCCGGAATAAAAAACTAAAATATATTAATATAGGAGGATACAAATGGATTTTGAATTATCCAGAGAACAGAAGCTGATTCAGAAGATGATCCGCGAGTTCACAGAGAATGAGATCGCGCCGATCACAGCAGAGACTGACAGAACCAGCACGTACCCGGCCGAGACCATCGACAAGCTGTTCGACTGCGGCGTCATGGGCATGGCCGTACCGAAAGAGTATGGCGGAGCAGGTGCTGACCTGCTGTCTGCTGCCATCTGCGTAGAGGAGATTTCCAAGGCCTGTGCATCCACCGGTGATATCGTGGCGACCCACAATGGACTTTGCTGCGCGCCGATTCTGGAGAATGGCACAGAAGAGCAGAAGAAGAAATACCTTCCCATGCTGACGCAGGGCCATAAGGTAGGTGCTTTTGCCCTGACCGAGTCCAACGCCGGTTCCGATGCTTCCAAGGGCACCACGACCGCCCGTCTGGAAGGCGACAAGTATATCCTGAACGGATCAAAGATCTTCATTACCAACGGTTATGTGGCAGAGATCTTCGTAGTATTTGCCATGACGGATCCGTCCAAGGGCACAAAGGGCATTTCCGCCTTCATCGTAGAGAAGGATTTCCCGGGCTTCTCCGTAGGAAAGCATGAGGAAAAGCTGGGCCTGCACGGCTCACCGACAGCTGAGATTGTGTTCACTGACTGCGAGGTTCCGAAAGAGAACCTGCTCGGCCAGGAGGGCAAGGGATTCCGTATCGCCATGGCCACCCTGGACGGCGGCCGTATCGGCATTGCCGCACAGGCACTCGGCATCGCGGAAGGCGCCATGCAGGAAGCGATCAACTTCACAAAGACCAGAGAGCAGTTTGGCCGCCCGATCGCAAAGTTCCAGAATACCCAGTTCGAAATTGCAGATATGCATGTCGGCATTGAGGCCGGCCGTCTGCTGTGCTACAAGGCTGCATCGATCAAGAATACCGGTGCCAGGGTGACGCTTGACGCGGCTACCGCAAAGCTGTTCTGCTCCGAGCTGGCTATGAAGGTTACCACAAAGGCTGTACAGCTCCACGGCGGCTACGGCTATACAAAGGACTATCCGGTTGAGCGCATGATGCGCGATGCCAAGATCACGGAGATCTACGAAGGCACCTCCGAGATTCAGAGAGTTGTTATTTCGGGAAATATACTTTAAAAGGAGATCGTCATGAAAGCAATTGTATGTGTAAAACAGGTGCCGGACACATCAGGAAAAGTAGCTGTCAATGAGAATGGTACCCTGAACCGTGCATCCATGCAGACCATTACCAATCCGGATGACCTGAACGCTGTTGAGGCGGCGCTGCAGCTGAAGGATGAGACAGGCTGCGAAGTAGTTGTAGTCACCATGGGACCGCCGCAGGCGGAAATCATGCTGCGCGAGCTGCTGGCCCGCGGCGCAGACCGCGCCGTTCTGGTATCCGGCAGAGAGTTCGGCGGATCCGACACCTACGCGACATCCCAGATCCTGGCAGCGGCCATCAGCCGCATCGGCCTGGAGAAGGATGACATCGTATTCTGCGGCAGACAGGCCATTGATGGTGATACCGCCCAGGTCGGCCCGCAGATCGCCGAGAAGCTGAACATCCCGCAGGTTACATACGCAGGCGCCCTGCAGAAGGACGGCGACGCTCTGATCTGCCGCCGGATGCTTGAG
>CADBNA010000199.1 GCA_902795835.1 uncultured Lachnospiraceae bacterium
ACCACCAGCGTGATCTTCGGGGCCATGCCGAATCCCATCCAGAGCACCAGAAGGGGCGCAATCGCAATCGTGGGAATCGTCTGGGTGATCACCAGAATGGGGTTCAGGGCTTTCTCTATGATCAGAAAACGGTCCATGACCGTGGCGATCAGGAAGGCGAGAATCACGCCGATCAGAAGCCCTGCCGCCGTCTCCTGAAGCGTTGTCGACGCGTGGACCATCAGGTTTCCGAAGTCTGTGATGAATGCCTTCACAACGGCCACAGGCGAAGGCAGCATGTAGTTCGGCACCGCGCCGGATGCCGCGAGTGCCCACCACAGCAGGACGATCAGTGCCAGGGCCGTCATCGCCGGCAGGCGGTCAGTGATATTTGCCGATCTTTTTTTCAATGGAAAGAACCTCTCCTTCCGGCTTGTAGCTGATCTTCACGTAGGCAGCCACCGACGGTGCGCCCGCCCGGATGGCGATGTGCTGGCATTCCTTTACAATATCCATCAGCTCGTCATAGGGACCTTCAATCGTCGTCTCAAAGGGCCCGACATAATAGTTGAAACCGGTGCTCCCGATATAGGCGATCACTTCATCTACAATCCTGCAGAGCTCCTCGTCGTCCGGCGCCGCCGGCAGGCTCTGAATCGCAACACTTGCTTCCATGGTCTTTCTGTCTCCTTTCTCTGCTTTTCGCGTACGCATTGAGATTGAAAAGTGAATGCCGGGGCATAAAAAAACTCCCCGACAGGGGAGATTGTCATTCCGGATATGGCATGTATACATTACAGTTATCTGCTCGCTTCCCTACGCCGGCACTGTCCGGATCAGGTGATGAGGGTCTGTAACCACGTACATTCTCAGCTTCCGCTCCCCTAGCTTTGTGAACAGGATAAACCGAAGCGTGAAAAAAGTCAAGGCGGAAACAGGCCCTCATGGCATCACATTTTTATCTTTCTATCGCTTGTCTTTATCGATGAATTCCAGCGTTACGACAGCCAGGGCGGCAAACAGCAGGACAAAACCGAACAGTTTTATCCAGTAGTCTCCCACGTTGTACGGATCGTACTCATACTCCGCCCTGTAGCTGGCGGAAGAGGCACCGGTGCTCATCCAGTTTTCAACCTTCTTCTTGCCGACCAGTTCCATCAGCTCTCCGACTGTGGTATGGACGGTATAGGATTTGTCTCTGTTTTCCTTTACACGCGGGTCCTCTGCCATATAGTCGATTATATCGCCGGCCGTAACCCCGTCCTGCAGTTCAAGCGCACGGAGCTTTGCAATGCCGGAAATGTTGGTATCCTGCAGCCGGTCGATGACTTCGCCGGCCGTCACCGTTTCTACGATCTCTTCATTCTGCATCTGCGACAGCATATTGGATATGGTCACAAAAGGCTTGCTGTTGATATCAGCCTGCGCTGCAATGAGTTTGAGGCCGGGACTGGAAACGGTATAGTTCGTGAACGGCATTGCCCAGTCCGGCAGAGACAGCATGCCCCCTGAAAAAACCAGCTGGAAGATCAGCACGAAAGGCATGACCGTCATGGCCGTCGTTGTGCTCCTCGACAGGGAAGAAATCCACAGCGACAGCATATCCGCGGCATAGGTGATCAGAAAAATGGATATGCCGAAATCTATCAGGAAAAGATTGGTAACCATTCCTTCTTTGGGGAACCGCACGCCGATCGTGCGGAGCACATACAGGGTGATGGCCGTCTGCGCCAGGCACAGAAGAGCCTGGCAAAGCATGTGCGCAAATACATAGGAGGTTATATGCAGGCCTGCGCGGTGCTCCCGTTTGATCACGTCTCTTTCCCGGCAGACGACCTGGATCGAGTTGAAGCAGCCATTCCAGATACACATGCAGACCAGCGCAAAGGAACCCGTCAGCGTTCCTTCCATATCCACACAGAACCTGCGGCGTATGACCAGACCAACCAGGCCGACGACCAGGGCAGACATGGGCAGAACTTTCCAGTCACTCTGGTAGATAAACATCCGCAGAAACTTCACTAAATAAATAATCGACTGTGATCCCCGCCCCCGGTGGTTCAGGTTCAGCCTGCGGCGGATACCGCCTTCCTTTTTTTCAGCCATACTGCACCTCCGCTTCTCTCTCTGCGAATCTCTTTACATACTCGTCAGCGAGGCCTTCTCCGCCTTCTTCCTTGGTATTGACGGATTTAACAATCTCTTCCATCTTATCATGTTTAAAATACTTTCTGGCTTCGTCGATGGATCCGTAAAAAGCGAGGCGCCCTGTCTTCGAGGAATCCTTTGCCAGGACGATTACATCATCAAAAAGATCAATGACGCGGTCCGGCGTATGCGTGATAACGATGACGATCTTGCCCGTATCGGCGACGTCCCGGAGCCGCCGGAACAGTTCTCTGGCCATGACGCCGTCCAGGCCGGAATCCGGCTCGTCCAGAATAAACAGAGACGGGTTGCTGATATACTCAATGCTGATCGAAAGCCTCTTTTTCTGACCGCCGGAAAGCTTATCCACCAGATTGTTTTTCACGGGCGTCAGGCCGAAGATGTCCATCACCTCATCCACCCGCTGTCTGCGGCTGGAGGCGGGAATCTCACGGGGCAGGCGCATCTTGGCGGCATCCAGCAGGGTATTCAGCACGGTGTCTTTTCCCCGCATCATTTCCTGCTGCGGCACAAAGCCCACCTCATACTGCATCTTTTTGTAGTGCGTATACATGTTCGTGCCGTTCAGCATCACTTCGGCCTTTGCCTTTTCATATCCGTTAACCGCGTTCAGGAACGTAGTCTTGCCGGCGCCGGACCCGCCCAGGAGCAATACCATATGTCCCTGGGGAATTGACATGTGAATGTCCCGGAGCAGAGCTTTTTTATGGAAAAATTCAGTTACCGTCCGCTCCTGCAGGTTTACGGTCAGGCCATTGTCCATGACCTTGGCGCTGCCGTGCATGGCAACCTTCTCCATCTCGTTGTGCAGGTCTTCTACCTGCCACTCCGGCTGATACTTGCTGTTGAAGCCCCAGATTATCATGGGAATCCATCTGGTTAAGCTGATAATATAGAGCCACATCCACGACCGTCTGACACCGTACACCTCTATCAGACCGGAGAAAACACGCAGCCGGTATATCAGCAGGATAAGATCAATAATGAGTTCACTGGTCAGCAGCAAAGCACGTATTTCAAACCGGGTGTTGCTGTTCCATGACGCAACCATAAAGGCAATGTTCACCCAGGTCGAGAGAAAAGAGAATATGCAGAAAATTCTGCCGTCCGGCTCCCGTCCCGCGCACAGGGAAAGCTTGTAATCCCTTACCCAGGGCACAAGAGCCAGATAGCTTTTCACCCCGGACTTTGCGAAAATCTTCCACAGCCCGGCTATATACAAAATCATCCACACTACTTCGAGCCTGCCGGCACTCCCAAAGACCAGCCACTCAATAATCCGTAAAACTTCCATCGCCTGCATCACCTCTCATCTGTCTTTTTGTGTTCGGAACATACTCTCATCCACGCGTCATTTACTTTTTCCCGCAGATGCCAGACATATTCATCATCTCCGAAAGCGGCTGCCCTGCTTTCAAACAGCTGCAGCTTGCTCCGCGCATTGCGGGCTGACGGATGTGCGGAAAGGGCCTCCGCGTCCGGATCAATCAGCTTCATGCTCTCTACTGCCATATCCGCGGTCAGGTCCAGCAGCTGTTCGGAAATATCGCCCTCCTGATCCATCCCGATGGACAGGATCTGGGGCACAAAGCCCAGGGTGGACGCGGTGTACCATTTGCCGTCAAACTGCCCGGCATCCTTCTGGTTATCGGTGAGCCTTGTGTTGATGGCATTTGTCAGGAAGGCGATGACCAGCTGCCTGTCCGGATCAACCATCACGAGCACGCCCGTCCAGCCCTGATGGCCGATCGTGCCGGACCCTGCCTGTGTCCCGAAATACCAGACTCTCTGATCCTCTCCCTGTCTCCACCAGCCGAGTCCCCAGTTTCCTTCCCCTTCATTCTTCGGAGCAGTAAAGGCATCCATGACATTTTCCGAGAAGAAACGGTTCTCGCCGTATCCCCCGCAGAGCATCACCGAGGCCAGTTTTGCCAGGTCCTCCGCATTGGAGAACAGGCCTGCATGTCCGGAAATGCCGGCCATGTTGTAATACGCCATCTCATCATGCACCTGCCCCTGTATGGTGTCCGTCCGCATGCCCGGATACGCCAGCAGGCCGTCCCGCGTATTGCCGTTCAGCTCAGTGGCCGCGCAGTCCTCCGGGGAAAAGCCGTTTTCCAGGGGATTGTAGGTGATATGGTCCAGTCCCATCGGCCGGAAAAAGTTCTCTTTCAGGTAACTGTCCAGATCCTGACCCGTGACTTTTTCCGCCACAAGGCCCAGCACCATATAGTCCACATCCGAATAGACGGTCTGCGTGCCCGG
>CADBNA010000200.1 GCA_902795835.1 uncultured Lachnospiraceae bacterium
CGAAGAGCGCAGCGACGTCCTGCAGAGCTTTATCCAGCAGTTTTACGCGGGCACGCCTTTTATACCGAAGACCCTGATGCTCTCGGATGAGATTCCTGGGGCGGAGGTCATCGGAGAATGGCTGTCCGAGAAGAAAGGTCAGAAAGTATATATCCGCATCCCCAAAAAAGGCAGCAAGGAAAAGCTGGTCGAACTGGCCATGCGCAACGCGCAGCTGCTGCTGGACCAGGACCGGGAACGGATCAAGCGGGAAATCAGCAAGACCCTGGGCGCCGTCAGCGAGATCGGACACTGGCTGTCGATCGAGACGCCCGAGCGCATGGAATCCTATGATATTTCCAATATCAGCGGGTACCAGAGCGTCGGGTCCATGGTGGTATATGAAAACGGCCGGCCGAAAAAGGCGGACTACCGGAAGTTCCGCATCAAATCCGTGGAGGGGCCGAATGACTATGCCAGTATGGAAGAGGTTCTGACGCGGCGCTTCCGCAGAGGACTGGAGGCCGACAGCGGGTTCGACCGCCTGCCGGACCTGATTCTGATGGACGGCGGCAGGGGACAGGTCAACATCGCCCTCCGCGTGCTGGACAGCCTGGGGCTGGAGATCCCCGTTGCCGGCATGGTCAAGGACGACCGCCACCGGACGCGCGGACTATACTTCAACAATGTAGAGATCCCGATCGAGACAGACTCGGAGGGCTTTCATCTGCTGACACGCATTCAGGATGAAACCCACCGGTTTGCGATAGAGTACCACCGCCTGCTTCGGGGCAAAGAACAGGTTCATTCCATTCTCGACGACATTCCCGGCATCGGGGCATCAAGGAGAAAGGAACTGATGCGCAGCTTCCCGGATCTGGATGCCATCCGCGGGGCGGAGGTGGAAGAACTGGCCGCCCTGCCCACCATGAACAGGCGCGCGGCACAAAGCGTATATGATTTCTTTCACACGGCAAAGTCAGCCGGAGAGGAGGAACCGACATGAGCAACGCTTACATAACACTGCAGACAATGGTTGAGGCGATGGACCTGAAAAACCTGACGCCGGAGATCGACATGGAGGGAGGGCGGATTACCGTGCCGGAGACAAACCGCCCGGGTCTTCCCCTGACCGGCTATTTTGAGCATTTTGCCAATGAGCGGATCCAGGTCATCGGCTTTGTGGAATACACCTGGCTGCAGCACCTGGACAGAGACGCCAGACAGGAGGCTTTCGGCAATTTTCTGGCAAAAAAAGTCCCCTGCGTCATTTTTACCACACAGGTTCTGCCCGGTGAAGAACTGCTGGAGATGTCCCGCCGCTACCAGACGCCGACCTTCAGCACGGATAAGACAACGTCTTCCTTTACAGCTGAGCTGACGCGGTGGCTGAGGGTGCAGCTGGCGCCCACCATTTCTATCCACGGCGTTCTGGTAGACGTGTTCGGCGAAGGCGTGCTGATCATGGGCGAGAGCGGGATCGGAAAAAGCGAAGCCGCTCTGGAGCTGCTGAAAAGGGGACACCGCCTGATCTCCGACGATGTTGTCCAGATCAGCAAGGTCAGCGACGTCACGCTGGTCGGCACCTCGCCGGACATGACACGGCATTTCATAGAGCTGCGCGGCATCGGCATCCTGGATGTCAAGATGCTCTTCGGTATTGAGAGCGTGGAGAACACGCATTCCATTGACCTGGTGATCAGGCTGGAGGAGTGGGACAAGGACCGCGTATACGACCGGTTCGGCATGGAGGACGAGTACACCGAGTTCCTCGGCAACCGCGTCAAATGCCATTCCCTGCCGATCCGTCCGGGCAGAAATGTCGCCATCATCGTAGAGACCGCGGCCATCAACCACAGGCAGAAAAAGATGGGCTACAACGCCGCTGAGGAACTCTACAAGAGGGTACAGGAGAATCTGGCAAGAAAGCGCAGCAATTTTTTTGACTGAGCAGCAATTTTCTGATATAATACACAGGTTATAACGCCAAAAGTGCGGAGCAATCCGAGATCTGCTTTTGGCGACTGAGTTATACACCGGTAATAACAACAGAAGAACGGGACGGTCCGCAGGCTGCGGGCGCGGGAATCCCATTATGATACATTTCCCTGTGGGAGGCATACAGGTTGCTTGATTTAGGAAGAGAAGGCATAAAAAGAGAATACGACGA
>CADBNA010000201.1 GCA_902795835.1 uncultured Lachnospiraceae bacterium
AAGAACGATGCATGCGCCCAGAATGGCCATGGGTCCCAGGGTTTCCCCATAGAAAACCGCCACGAGGATAGGATTCAGGACCGGCTCGATTCCGTTGATGACACAGGCCGTGACCGGGTCGGTGTAAAGTGTGCCAAAGAAAAAGAAGATGTAGGCGACACCTACCTGAAAAACGCCCAGAAGCAGAACGGCGATGAGGGTTTTCGTACGGAAATCGCTCTCGAACGCGACCAGAGGCGATAAAAGGATGCCTGTAAACAGCTGCCCGAAAAACATGGAAGAGAGGGCATCTCCCTCTTCAAACTGGTTCAGCATATACAGGCCGCCGAAAAAGAAGCCGGAACCGACGGCAATCACATTGCCCAGGAGGCGGCCGGAAGACAGACTGTCGAAGAAAAAGCAGACAATGCCCGCCGCTACGATCGCAATTGCTGCCATATCTCCGGGAGTCGGTATTTTGCGGAAGAACACATACATCAGCAGAATAATCCAGACCGGTGCCGTATACTGGAGAACGATGGCGCTCCCGGCGGTGGTCAGCTTTGTCGCCGTGGCCAGGAGTGACGTCACCCCAAACACACAGACGGCGCCTGCCAGAACAGTCCGGTTCCAGCGAAGTCTGTGCCGGACAGCCAGCAGGTACAGGCCGATGACAGCGCTGCCCAGCAGGTTCCGGGAGCCGTTGATCGCCAGTGGATTCCAGGGAATGATTTTCATCAGCAGGCCCCCGGTGGCAAACAGCAGAGAAGCGATCAGCATACAGATTGTGCCGGTCGTTCTTTTTCCTTTGTTTTTATGTTCGATATTCCCCATATAATAAAGAAGACCTCATGATTCTGTTGTTTTTGAGACTCGGGCCAGCGCCGCATTCTTATACTCCGGATCATCTGTCACTTCTTTGATGATTCGTATTCCTTCCGGAAAACGGATGTCTGCATTCTCATCCATCAGTTCGATTTCAAGGATTGCCCGGTCATTCCAGAACGGATAGATGTCAATTTCAAAATACTGGTTGTCATAGGTCAGGCAGTAACGTTTTTTATGGATGGTTCGCCTCTCCGGATCCGCATTTTTCAGAAGACGCCGATAGTCGGACTGGCTGAGGCGCGTTTCCGTACTTATGCGTTTAAGTCCGTTCAGCGGATGCTTGTGCGTCATGTAATAGATGTAATGTCCGTTCTCCCCGCGCCTCCGGATACGGATTTCCTCTCCTTTTTCCGCCGCCAGATATGTCTGATCAATATCAATCTTTTTTGCCAGAGGATTATTCGCGAGCCAGTCCATATCCGGGTATTCGATCAGAAACTTCCGTTCCATCTCATATGGCTGCATTTCCCCTAAAAACTGGGCGATTTCTGCCTCAAGACGCCTCATCTTCCCTTCAAAATCGGTGGAATTGTCAATGACGCGGAGATAACGGTGACCCGTCCAGCAGGCAATCAGGCGGTCATCGAGAGCGGCTGCTTCTTCCACCGTTTCTGTGCGGGCTGCATTATTGGCATTCGAGTAAAAAGCCTCTGCCCCCTTTGCCGCAGTGACCAGATGAAAGATAGCGTCATAATTATCCCGCCACACGACATCATCCCCCTGAAGAGCTTTCGACACCTCTCGGAATTCTTCTTCTGTCATATAGGCTTTATTGTCCATGACACCGCGGTCGCAGACAATCAGGATTTTGTCAGAAGGCATCGTGAGCGCTGCCTGACGAAACAGTTTTTCTTTGGTAAGCTGAAGCTCAACCTGGCATTTCTGGAAATCTTTATTTGTGCCACAAGTCCACGGTGCGACACCGCCCGTAATCAGCTCCGTTGCCGTCTCCGGAACGAACAGCACTGTATACCCCCTCTGGGTAAACGCATTGCGGATCCAGCTCATGGCTGTTGATTTGCCGGCACAGGGACCGCCGGTGATAACAATTGTTCTGATTTTTTTCATAACCGCCTCTTTTGCTTTCAGTCTGTGTCCTGTGTTTATTATAAAGCCCGCTCTGTTTCCGGGCAAGAACCTTATACCCATGTATTATGGACAGAAAAAAAGAGCCGCTGCGTTTCGCTCTCTGATTACTGCTGATTAGCAGGAGGGAGCGAAATGATCAGCGGCTCTTTTTACCGGGGAGGCCAAAAGCTTCCCCGGTATTCCGCCATTTGGCTTTTCATTGATTTTTTGAAAAGATAGCCGGCTCGTAATCACAATCTAAGACATGACCCCAGGCTTCTAAGAAATTATACATAATCAGTCCGCAATTGGGACATTTGAAGCAATCATTGCCATTTTCATCTTTGAAGTATAATCAAAGCCTTTCGTGCCGGTCCGGCGCCGGCGGTTCAGCATTGACGGCTCCGTTCCGGTCTTGATATAATTTACGTGAAATAAGGGGCAGGGGACAGACCGGTATTCTCGACAGACCGGTATTCCCAATCAGAAGGAGAATTGAAATAATGGAAAGAACAGGCGTATGTCCGGTCCGGTCCGGGGATATTCTTGCATTCGCGCTGAACGCGCTGCAGGAGAGAAGGGCTTTTCCCTTCCTGCCGGAAGAGGTATACCGGGATCAGGCGGAGGCCCTGAAAGAGCTGCTGCCTGACCGCTATTTCCCGGAAGTATATATGGATGTTCCTCTCATGGGGGGAGCCTTCCGGGGGTTTGCCGCCGTGCTGAACTGTCAGGAGCGGTGCTGCCTGGACTACGCCTCTGACGGGGCGTATTTCCGCCGGCTCGGGATCCCTGCGATGAACGCTCCGGAAAACCGGGACGATCTGCTGGTCTTCAGGGCCGGGGCGGACGGCGCGGAATGGTTCATGATGAACCGCAGGATGCAGGAGACGGAAGAGATCTTTTCCCCCGGATATCCGGATCAGGAGGTGGCCGGGATTCCGGGGATCGACCTGCTCCGCGGTCTGCCGCTTGCATTCCGGAAGGAGGAAGCAGAGGGCGGATTCCGACTGATCCTGACAACCGGCCCCATGCTGGCGAGAAGGCGCTTCACGCAAAAAAGGTACAGGGGAAAGGTGCTGGAGTTTCTGGCCGGGAGCGGGTGCGACAAGACGGCTCTTACGGCGCTGGAAAAGGCGAGTGTTAACTGCGGTGTGCCTTTCCTGGATCCGGAGACCGGATACCAGGAGTGGGTGGCCTGCATGGATGTGGCTGCGTTTTCGCTCACGGTGTGCGGAAGGGAGATCAGGGACTGCCGCGCGGTGATCCGCATCTGTGACAAGTCGGTGTCTTATTCCATGATGGCCATGAAGCCGTCGCAGGCCTATCAGTGGCATATTACGGACAACTGCGATCAGCGCTGCAGGCACTGCTATCTGTTTGCGGAGGATGCCCGGCTGAAATGCGTGACCACGCCCTGGGATCAGCTGATGCATACGCTGGCAGAGATAGAGGCGGACGCCGCGAGAAGGTACTGCGAGGCCATGCCGGCAATCAGCGGGGGAGACCCTCTCCTGCATCCGGACTTCTGGCGCTTTGCGGAGGAGCTGCACAGAAGGGGCATACGCTGGTTTATTCTGGGCAATCCTTTCCATCTGAACGACGAGGTGTGTACCCGGCTGTATCAGTTGGGATGCATCAGCTATCAGATGTCGCTGGACGGGCTGCAGCCCTTTCATGATGCCATGAGAAAGCCGGGCAGCTACCAGGCCACCCTGGATGCGCTGCCATATCTGAGAAACGCGGGGATTCAGACCCAGCTGATGGCCACGGCCAGCCGGCTGAACCTGGATCAGATCCTGGCATGCATGGACATTGCGGTGGAGCACCAGGTGGACGGCTTTACCTTTGCAAGATACTGTGCCACCAGCCCCGAGAAAGCAGAGGATTATCCGTCGCCGGAGGAATACAGGGATTTTCTGTACCGGTATTACAAGAAGGCAGTGGACTATAAAGAAAGCCATTGTAAAACCTCATTTAAGCTTAAGGAACATCTGCTCACCCTGGTCCGGTATGAGCTGGGCGAGTTTACGCCGCCGGCTGCTGCAAAGGAGCATCCGGATATAGCTTTCGACGGCTGCCATATGGGGATGGGCTGCTGTATTCTGGCCAACGGAGACCTGATGGCCTGCCGGCGGATGGAAAGCGTGATCGGCAATGTGAAAACGGAGCATATTTACGATATAGTGGCAAGCGACCTGTGCAAAACCTATATGGATTTCCGCAATATCAAAAAGTGTAAGGACTGCGAGCTTCTGCAGTGGTGCAGAGGGTGCCGGGCTGTGGGTTTCAACGCGACAGGCGATCTTCAGGCGGAAGACCCCTGCTGCTGGAAATAGTTACTGATCACTCAAAACGTATCAGAAAGGAGTAGTTACTATGACACGTAAAGAGAGAATCGATCTGCTGCTGACGAAAATCCCGGCGGACAAACGGGATGCTTTTGTTGCTGCGCTTCGGGAAGCGAAGGACCAGAAGGAGAGAGTGAAAGTCCTCCAGGAATACGGCATAACGTTCACGGAGGAGGAAAAGGCAGCCTTCAAAGCAGAAGAGGGAAACGAGGTTTCGGATGCCGAGCTGGATCAGGCGGCCGGTGGCTGCAATTGCAGCTGCAGACTGCCCTGTCCGGGTATGTGCTATTATTACTGTGGTCCATATTAAGGGAAGAGGGGAAAAGATTCTGTGCGGCTGAACGCGGACACAGAGGATCAGGAACAGTATGTACTATATTCTGGAGGACGGTGTACAACTGAAACGCTGGAAGGGCTGTGTTGCCTGCGCGGTTACGGATATTGCCCGGAAACCTCTTCTGCTGGATCCGGCAGAATACAATCTGCTGAAGGCCTGTGACGGGAAAACGCCCCTCACGCCCTGCGATATGCTGTACCGGTTTGAGCTGATTCGCATAATCAGGCGGTGCGGCGCGGAAGAAGCAGCCCTGCAGCCTGACCGGATCCGCGAGTATCCGAACTACTATTTCCGGAATATCGACTGGACGATCACGGAGCGGTGCAATTACAACTGCCTCCACTGTTTTCATGCGGCGGACAACGAACGGCGCCGGGAGGAGTTTTCACGGGAAGAAGCCATGATCCTGCTGGAGGAAGCCGCGCAATGCGGTATTCAGGGGGTTCGGCTGACCGGAGGTGAACCTACGCTGTATCCGCATTTCCGCGAAGTCGTGGAGGAAATACGCCGGAAGGGCCTGGCCCTGGAAACCCTGATCACCAACGGTGCCTTTCTGGACGAGAAGCTGATCGGTTTCCTGAAGGAGCAGCATCCGCTGGCACTGATCATGCTCTCCTACGACGGGATCGGGACCCATGACTGGCTGCGGCAGCATCAGGGCAGTGAGAACCAGGTCCTCAGGGCCGTCCGGCTGTGCAGGGAAGCCGGTTTACGGGTCAGAATCAATATGAACGTCAACCGGCGGAACCGGGAGGTAATCCCGGATTCCGTCCGGATGCTGGACAGCATGGGCGTCGAAGCGGTGCGGCTGATCAAGACCACAGAGGCACCCCGGTGGCAGCTCAATGCGGCCGGCGATTCCCTGACCATTGAAGAGTATTACACATTCTCCGCCGATTTCGCGGCATGGTACCGGGAAAGCGGACTGCGTCTGCCCGTGATTATCTGGCAGAGTCTGTACCTTCGAGGGGAAACAGAGGCGTTTCATGCGCTGCCGGTCAAAACGCCTGCCTGCCGCTTTCAGGAAAAAGCGCATATCTGCAGCGCCATGCTGAACAAGATTTCCGTTCAGGCCAGCGGAGATCTGATTCCCTGCGCGCCGCTGGCAGGACTGTTTACGCTGCGCAATATCCACATGGGCAATGTGAAGCAGGGCGGGCTGCAGAAGCTGCTGACGGAAGGGCCTCTTATGGACAGTGTAAACCTGCGGCTGCTGGACAAAAGGCTGTATGGCGGGAAATGCGGGAAGTGCCCGTATTTCCCGAGCTGCCAGGGGGGCTGTCCCGCCCTGTCCATGCTTTTCGGCGGCAGCCTGCTTTCGCCGGATGATTATAAATGTGCTTTTTTTGAGGGCGGCTGGTACGAACGCTACTGCAAAGTGCTGGACGGCTGGAAGAACCTGTATCCCATGGAGGCAGGAGGAAAGACATGATGGAAAACGCCGGAAAACCCCTTTTCAGGGAAGATAGCCTGAGAAAAGCCGCGGATCCGGAGCAGCTGAACCGATATCTGAAGGTGACGGAGATTGGTCCCTGGATGATCGTTACGGCAGGCGCACTGGTGCTTGCCGCGATTTTTATCTGGGCCTTTTTCGGCACGGTCCGGATAACGGTGCAGGGCGCGGGATACTGCGAAAACGGGATGATCACCTGCTATTATTCCCGGGAGACGGCGGATATCATTCCCAAAGGCGCGACAGTGGATATTCACGGACACGCCGGTATTGTGAAGGAAACGGAAGGCGACCTGTCCCTTCCGCGGGATGTGCCCGTCGATGTACTGTATCTTCTGCCGGATTCCCACTCCGAGTGGTACTATACCCTGCAGGTTCAGTGCGACCTGCCGGACGGCCTGTACACGGTGAAGTATTACGGGAAAGAAATCCATCCGATTTCCTTCCTGACGCAGGAGCAGTAGCATGAGTACAAAGAAGGTCCGGGCGCCGAAAACGAAGGGTGTGGTCAGGGTTCCGATGGTCATCCAGATGGAAGCCATGGAGTGCGGGGCGGCCTGTCTGGCCATGGTTCTGGCGTACTACGGCAGGTGGGAGCCGCTGTCCAGGCTGCGGGAGCTATGCGGAATCTCCCGGGACGGGGTAAGAATGTCCACCATCGCCAAAACCGCCAGAAAGATGGGACTGGAGGCGCAGGGATACCACTATGAGGCGGACGAGTTTTTCGAAAAGACCACATATCCGTGTATCGTTCACTGGCAGTACACGCACTTTGTTGTAGTTCGCGGGCGGAGAGGAAACACGGTTTATATCAATGACCCGGGTGAAGGCAGCGTCCGGATTACGCTGCAGGAATTCAGTGACGCCTTTACCGGTCTCTGCATTCAGTTTAAACCCGGCGAAAACTTTGAGCCCTCCGGCCGGCCGGGAGGCAGCTTTTCATATCTGAAGAAAAACCTGAAGGAAGCGAGGTCTACTGTGGCTTTTGTGGCGGCGGCTTCTTTTGTGACGGCCTTTGCCGGGATCCTGCTTCCCGGCGCTTCCCGGGTATTTATGGACCGGATTCTCAGTCGCGAAAACCCCTCCTGGATGATGCCGCTGCTGGTGATTCTGGGCATGCTCTGCGTGATTCAGCTGGCGGTGGGTATGGTGCAGGCGCTTTTTCAGATGAAACTGTTCGGCATTCTCGGCATTCGGGGCAGCACCCGGTACATGTGGCATCTTTTCCATATGCCGGCGGTCTTTTTCTCTCAGCGGCAGGCCGGCGACCTTCAGCAGAATGAGGAAGCCAGCCGGATGATCGCGGAGACGTTTATCACGCGCGTCGTACCGCTCCTGACAGGCGGTGTGATGATGCTGTTCTATGCCCTGGCGATGGTTCGTTACAGCCTTCCGCTGACAGCCATCGGACTGGGCATGGTAGCGGTGAATCTCTTCCTTTCCCGGTATATCGCCAATCGCCGGGTGAACATCGTGCGCGTCATGAAACGGGACCGCGGAAAACTGATGTCGGCCTCCATGGCCGGAGTCAGTATGCTCGAAACAATCAAGGCCTCCGGCGCGGAAAATGCATATTTCGGCAAGTGGGCCGGATATCAGGCCGGGGTCAACGAACAGGACGTGCGTTTCCAGAAGATGGGCCAGATCCTCGGCAGCGCTCCGGGCTTTCTGATGAAACTGACGTCCCTGGCGCTGCTGTGCGAGGGCGTGAGCCTGGTGATTCAGGGGAAGTTTACGGTGGGCTGTGTCGTGGCTTTTCAGGCGTATGTGACCGCTTTCATGGAACCCGCTCTTCAGATGGTGACCTCCGGACAGATGATCCAGGAGATGAGAACCGACATGGAGAGAATCGAGGATGTCATGGCATATCCGGAAATACGGGCAGCGAAGGAGGATGAACCCGGGAAGCCGCTGGAAAAGCTGAGGGGATGCATCGAAATGGAGCACGTAACCTTCGGTTATGCCCCCCTGGAGGAACCGCTGGTCAAAGACCTGTCTCTCCGGGTAGAAGCGGGATCCAGAACGGCTGTCGTCGGCGCTTCCGGAAGCGGTAAAACCACGCTGCTTTCCCTGATCTCCGGACTGTATGCGCCGTGGGAAGGGAAAATCCGCTTTGACGGCAGGCCCATGGCTGAGATTTACCAGAGCGAGCTGCGGGGATCTCTGGCAGTGGTGGAGCAGGATTCCGTGCTCTTTATGGATACGATCGCCAATAATATCCGGATGTGGGACTGGTCCATCGGGGATAATGAGGTGATCCGGGCAGCCCGGGACGCGCACATTCATGAGGAGATCATGAGCCGGCAGAATGGGTATGATCATGTACTGCAGGAAGGCGGCGCAGAGTTTTCAGGCGGACAGCGGCAGTGCATCGAGATCGCCCGGGCTCTTGCGGGGAATCCGTCGATCCTCATCCTGGATGAGGCCACCAGTGCCCTGGACGCGGTGACAGAGGCCCGGGTGATCAGCAGCATCCGGGAACGGGGGATCACCTGTCTGGTCGTCGCGCACCGGCTTTCCACGGTGCGGGACTGCGACCGGATCGTTGTGCTGGATCACGGAGGAATCGCCGAAGAAGGAACTCATGCGGAGCTGATGGCCGCGGACGGGTTGTACGCCTCGCTGGTCAGAAGTAACTGAGATGCAGGAAATCAGCCGGCATACGGCCCTGATACGGAATTGCGGCCTGACACAGTATGATTTATTAGATAGGGAGAAGCGGCAGATGTTCGATGAACAACAGCAGCGGAAGATTCGCCTGGAGGATGAGAAGGTTGTCGAATCCTACCGGAAGCTGGCAGATGTGGTGACGGGTGTCCGGATCTGCGAAGACTTCGAAACCGGAAGCTTCCGGCTGTTTGCTGTCATGGAGGACCTGTGCCGGTCTCTCCGGATCGAAACGCCTTCTTATCCCTCCCCGGACTGGACCGTGGAGGATTATCAGGAGTTATATTTCCGCCCCCGGGGAATCATGTGGCGGAAGGTGCTGCTGAAGGACGGCTGGTACGGGGATGCTATGGGAGTCATGCTGGGGCGCACGACAGATGGAAAAGACGTTGCCCTGCTTCCGGCGGGCACCGGGGGATACCGGTATCGGGACCCGGAGACCGGAAGAACCGTACGCATCACGCGGGAAAACGCCGGAGGTTTTCAGCCGGAGGCGATGCTGTATTACCGGCCCCTGCCGACGGGGCGGATCCGCCGGCGGGATATCTTGAATTATATCAGAGACAGCATTTCCCTGACCGATATGCTTCTGCTGATTGCCGCCACACTGACGGTGACGCTTCTGGGCATGACTGTGCCGGCGATGACTTCCCTGCTGCTGACAGAAGTGACGAAAGAAGCGGACTATCAGTTGCTGACGGTGATTTTCGTGATTCTGGCAATGACAGCGGCCGCTTCCTTTATTATGACCGCCGTCAAGGAACTGATCACGGTCCGGATTACCACAAAGGCGGCAATTTCCCTGCAGGCCGCGTTCATGATGCGAATGCTGACGGCTCCTTCCGGGGGACTGAAAACCTATTCTGCCGGAGATCTGGGATCCCGGATCGGCATGATGTCCACAAGCCTGAAAACGTTGCTGAATATGCTTTTTTCCATGATGCTGACGGTGGTCTGCTCCTTTGTCTGCTTTTTTCAGATGTTCCGTTATGCGCCCGGGCCCGCGGGAATCGCGATGGGTGTTACGGCGGTCCTGCTGCTGCTGTATATCATGGTGATCCGGAAGCAGGCAGAGGTCAGCGCGGACCGCATGACCTTTCAGGCGGAGGAATCCGGCCTCACCTTCAGCCTGATCGGCGGGATGCAGAAGATCACCCTGGCCGGCGCGGAAAAAAGAGCTTTTTCCTGGTGGGCGGAGGTGTATGGGAAGGCCATCCGCCTGGTATACAATCCTCCCCTTCTGCTGAAGATCTTCTCAACACTGACGCCCGTGGTCCTGCTGCTGGGGACGATCGCCATGTACAGCTCGGCTTTTTCCACCCACGTTTCCCAGGCGTCCTACTTTGCCTTCCTGTCCTCCTGGGGGCTTATGACCGGTGCACTGACCGTAACCGGAAGCAGCGCTGTTTCCTTTGCCGACGCGCTTCCGATTTTTCGGGTTCTCCGGCCGCTGATGGACTTTGAGTCGGAGATCGACAGCCGGAAGGAAACGGTGAAGCAGCTGAAGGGCAGCATCTCCATGCGTGACATTATCTTCCGTTATTCAGACGGAAGCCCTCCGGTACTGGAACATCTGAACATTGAAATCCACAGCGGGGAGTATGTGGCGCTGGTCGGCGCGACCGGCTGTGGAAAGTCCACTGTCCTGCGTCTGCTCCTCGGTTTTGAAAAACCAGATCACGGAGAAGTATGCTACGACGGCAGGAACCTGGAATCTCTGGATGTGATCTCCCTGCGCAAACACATCGGTACCGTGCTGCAGAACGGAGAGGTGTTTGGAGGCACGATTCTCTCCAACATCACCATCGGCGGTGACAATCTTTCCGTGGAGGATGCCTGGACCGCGGCGCAGACCGCCGGCATCGCGGATGATATCCGCAGCATGCCTCTGGGGATGAACACGCCGCTCCCGGCAGGAGGCCGCGGGATTTCCGGCGGACAGAGGCAGCGGCTGATGATCGCCCGGGCGATCGTGAACAGGCCTTCCGTACTCTTTTTTGACGAAGCGACCAGCTCACTGGACAATGTAACCCAGAGAGAGATCACCGACGCGATCGGAGAAATGAAATGCACCCGCCTGGTGATTGCGCACCGCCTCTCCACAGTGCAGGACTGCGACCGCATTCTATGCCTGGACCAGGGGCACATCGTGGAGGCGGGCACCTATGACGAACTCATGAAAAAGGGCGGTTTCTTTGCCGAACTGGTCGAAAGACAGCAGATCTGACTGTTTTTGCTGCTAAAACCGGCGGCGCTGGTCATGCCCTGAATACATACTTTTCCAACCGGTCAAAGGCTTCCTTCACCAGTCCGGCCGGCAGTGCCAGATTCATGCGGATCGTGTGCGTCCCGCCGAAGTTCCGCCCGTCCTGCCAGGCCACGCCAACCCGCCAGCCGGCCTGCAGAAGCTCGTCC
>CADBNA010000202.1 GCA_902795835.1 uncultured Lachnospiraceae bacterium
ATGTCCGTAACCTTTTCCGTGATCATAATTCGCAGCATGGAATATGCCTCCTTCCTGACAAAATAAAAGCCCATCCATTTCTATTTGTGTACAACAAATAGAAGGACAGGCACTTCCTTCGTGCTATAAAATAACACATAAAGAATTCTGTGTCAACCTCTTTTTTAACAGCCGTGTATTCTTTAACAGGTACATATTCTATAACAGTTTTTCTGCCCTGAGGCTCTCCATAAGTCTGGATGTCCTTCAATGCCGAATTTGCCGACATGGACGGCCTGCGGATCGTTCCCGGAAACAGGGAAGACCGTCGGATCTACTTTATGCTGTCCGAAAAGTCAGACGGGGACGTGATCCGGATGATGAAGGCTATCCGGCCCCGCCTTCGGAATACCGCCATCAAGCTGCTCATAAGGGCATACCTGGAAAAGCCTTTCCTGCTCCCGTTATTTTCAGAAAGCAGTCATCCGGTCCGCAGCCTGCGGATGCCAAAGCAGAAGCAGGCGAAGACTCTTTTGATCTTTTCCATGCCATAGGAGGTCTCATGTAGTGAATAAAAACAATCCGAATGCCGTATTTGATAAAAAGCGGCTGAAGAAACTTGTGACTGATCTGAAACTGATCTGCATCTCAGAAAAAGCTGAAGTTCCCTGCATCTGCAGGGAAGGGCTGATTGGGGAAGTCATATGGGCAACCATTTTCAGGAACCTGTCTGAAAAATCTGGCATTACAGTATTATCAGAGATATACTGATACAAACAGAAATCTGGTTTGCGGAGGAGAATCATGAGTACATTAATTGCATATTTCAGTGCGGAAGGAACTACGGCAAAAGTTGCAAAGGAACTGTCAAAATTGATAGAAGCAGATTTGTTTGAAATCAAACCCGAGAAACCTTACACAGCTGCAGATATAAAATGGGTAAACCCGCTTGCCCGATGCAACAGGGAAATGCTTGGAAAAAAGGATGTCCCGGTGGCCGGAAAGGTAGAGAATTTCCGGGATTATGACAGGGTACTACTCGGATTTCCGATCTGGTACGGTGCTGCTCCAAACGTTGTAAATACTTTCTGCAAAGACTATGACTGGAGTGGCAAAAAGGTGTTTGCGTTTGCCACATCAGGGGGAAGCGGTATCGGAAAAACTGCAGAAAAGCTGATTCCTTATCTGAAAGGAGCGTCTGCAGTAGACGCAAAGCTGGTGCACAGCGCCGCAGATGTACAAAAATGGATCGAAATAATATAATGGAAAATGGATCACTAAGCAGTACGACAGGTCTGGGAGTATATTTGTATCATGCCAGTGACCGGGTTATCAAAATGCCTGACATTCATCGCGGCAGAAAGAATGCCGATTTCGGCCAGGGCTTCTACCTGACGCCTGATAAGGAGTTTGCTCTCCGGTGGGCTGGGGAGGGCGCTGTAGTGAATGAATACATATTCGACAGTTCCGGCCTGGAAATCTGCAGTTTTTCACGTGAAAAGGACTGGTTTGACTATATTTTCCAAAACCGCAGGGCAGCGGACCGTTTAGATGCAGATGTCATCATTGGTCCCGTTGCCAACGACACACTGTATGATACATTCGGCATCATCACAAGCGGCTTTCTCTCCCCTGATGAAGCACTGCGGCTGCTCCTGATCGGGCCGGAATATACGCAGTATGCCATAAAAAGCCAGAAGGCAGCCAATCAGCTAAAATGGACAGCTGCGCATACGGTTGAAGACTGCAACAGATATCGGGATCTTGTGAAGGAAGAGGAACAGGCATACCAGGAACTGTTCGCAGAAGAAATGCAGAGAATGACCTGAAATGATCTGACTGGAACAGAAGGACGGATCCGGAAATGGACTTCAAGCACACAAACAGGCACGGTTTTTTACTTGGTTTTGTCGACTTCTTTACCGCCGGCCTGTTCTTTCTTGCGTATATGCCGTTGGGACTGCAGGACGAAATTGAAAAATACTGGGAAGGCGGACACAGAGATACTGGATCGCCTACCTCCTGGGTATCCCAACATTCTTTATCTACACGCTCGTATGGATGGCCAGGGTCGCTGAAGAACTGAAGGGCAAGGCAATGGAGCTCGGCATCGAAGGAAAGCTCACCTCATTCCGGCATATGTTCGGCTGGAATACTTTCGGACTCCTGTTCTTCGGCCCGATGATTGCCACACACAGATTCTTTGACACGCTGAACAAGGTCGAAACAGAGATGAACAGAAGAAACAGAGAAAAACTCCCCTCATAAGTTTCTCATAAGACAGAGCTGCGGCACGTTTTTTGGGGATTTCCTTCTTTCCTTAACTCAAAGGTAGAGTATCATTCCACCACACTGAAAGAGCGGTTCACTGAGATCTGTCTTTCCCCTATTCTTGTTCATTTTTTCCGGTTTTGAATTCATAGTCCACATGAAAGCAGGCTGCGTCGTCTGCGTCATAATTGACGCCGTCCAGTACGTACAGAACTGTTTCATTTTCTTCCAGTCTCAGTTTATTAAAAAACGAACTCTCTGATGTGGCCATCATCAGAGGTTCTTTCGGATTGGACAGATCCCAGAGTTTCAGTCCGTTCTGGGCGCTGTTGTCGAGGCTCCAGATTCGTCTTCCGTCACGGCTGAAGGATAAGGCTTTACATTCTCCTGCGCATTCGAACAGGATATCCGTATCGGTACCCTGTTCTTTTCCCTTGCACGGGATATTTATGACTCTGAAGCGCGGGGAATAGTCTCCCGGGCAATAGGCAAACAGCCGGTTATCATGACTGAAAACCAGCCTGGTTTTCCAGCATTCTTCCGTGATGGTTTTAACGATTTTGCGGGATTTCAGATCCCAGACCAAAAGCTGCCGGTAGCTTGATGCCGCGACATACTGATTATCCGGGCTGAAACACATTCTGTAGATATCGCTGCCACCGTCACTCCGGTGTTGAAAGCCTGTCAGTTTACAGATCTTCGACCGCTTTTCGAGATCCCAGACAATTACCTGGTCTTTCCTGCCAAGTCTGGACGAGAGACCGTATTTACGATCCTGGGACATGGTTACACGATAATAAGTATCCTTAGCCGCATCGCCGGGCTCTTTGCTGACGATCTGGTATTTTTTCTTCAACAGCCCCGCAGAGGATTCAAGGATATAGCATTTGTCATTAGCCTCTTTGATCAGCTGATTTTTGAATTCTTCATTTTTCATGGAGACTGTCCGGATGCTTCTGGCGCCTGAAATCGGCAGAATACCTGCTATTCTCCTGCAAAGCTGTTCATATTCAGGTTTTTCATCTGCGCCCGGAATCGTGCGAATCTCATCCAGTGCAGAAAGAATCGCCTGGTCATCGCCTTTTTCCAGTTCCCTGCAGCATTTCTCTATTAATTCTGTCAACCTTCTCTCGCGATCAGCAGTCTCCTGATAATCCGCGATCCGGGAAAGCATCCAGTGGGCTTTTGGCTCCCATTCTTCCGGGACGGGCCACTCGCACCCCTCGATGATATTCAGATGCCAGAATTTATATGTAGAGTTCTCGGAAGGCATTGAGGTAAAAACCTTTTTCCCGTCCGGAGACAGGGAAGGCTTGTTTGATGTATTGTATGTATAAATACATTTGCCCGTGTACAGATCACAGAGATTGCCGCCGACGGTCAGCCCGAGTTTTCCGTCCGGCGTAAAGGCGATCACCGTATTTCCGTCTACTTCAGGATAGTTGAAAACCATGCCCTGGCTGGAACCGGCGTATCCTCCCATCAGATATTTTCCGGGTACTTTCGTTTCCAGCGGTGCACAGATGACAGGCGCCGATCTTTCTCTGCCGATCCGCACCACGGCGCCGCCGTAACAGGAAATAAGCAGTTCTGTATCGTGATTAATATAACGCACGGCTCGAACGACGTTCGGAAGATCTGAATAAACCTCCACACGCTTCAGAGATGGCAATTCATAGATTTCCACCGAACGACTTCCGCTGTGTCCGGTAATAGCCAGGCGGCTGCACGCGTGGTTGAAGCAGGCGGCATATCCTGAGGGAAATACAGCAACCCGGCTTCCGTCATCCGCATTCCAGAGAACGCTGTCCGTTTTCCAGCCTGAGGAAAACAGCCATCTTCCGTCTTCGGAGAAAGCCAGTCCTGCGATCCTGTTTTGGAACAAAAATCCCCATCTTCGAGAGTCTAAGATTATTTCAGCGGCGCGTGCCTCTTCTTTCTGGGCGGCGTGCCACAGCAGTACCGGACTGTCTTCATTATTGTCATCAATGCTGTATACTTCAACAATTCCCTCTAATCCGGCTATGGCGTACTTTCTTCCGTCCCCGGCAACGGAAACTGCCGAAAAATAATTCAGGGGCGAATAAGTACACATTTCCGTGTAGTATACAGGTTTTGGACGGTTTATGACTTTGGTCCTGTAATTGTTGTTAACAAACAGCTGCTCCGGGAAAGCGCCGTATTCAGCAAAGCAGTGATGCTCACTTTCCATTATGCAATTTTTTCCTGACTGAATCCATTCGTCGTTTCGTTCTGTGTTCAGATCAGCCAGCATTTTCGAGAGTGTATCGGAATCACCGGCTGTCAGCGCCAGCTGCTTTTGTTTGGCCTGTACATGCTGAACCGCCATCTCATCGCTGATCCGGGCATGTCTCCAGTCAAAAAGATTTCTGTTATAAAATGCACGGATGTTGTTCGGGTTGACGGCCAGAGCTTCATCAAGCAGATGATCTGCCTGTGCGTCTTTCCCAAGATCAAGGAATGACAGGGCACGATTGTTCAGTATATCCGAGGTGTCGGTTGTCTCTTTCCATTCGGGACGGGGGTATTCATGCCCGAAAAAGTCCTGAAAGATTTCCCGCAGCAGCTGTTCATACGCCGAAAAAGTCCGCCATCCGCCGCGGCCGGCCTTATAATCATCCCGAAAGGCAGCAAAAAGCCTGGCAGGGACTGCAACCCTGCAGGCTGGTAAAGAGGGCTCTCTGCCACCAAAAAACATCGTGAAAGCAGATGCCCCGTCAGACCAGAACCGTGATCCTGCGTACATTTCCAGCACAGTCAGCACCCATGCGTACACATCCATCCAGGGTTCAGCCGGCGCACCTTCCGCCTGTTCTTTCGGACAGTATTCCCGTGTGTACCCTGAGGAAAGCAGCTGCCCGTCGTCACTCAGGCGGCTCTGCGCCTTTGCCAGCCCGAAATCCGCAGCTTTGGCGGCCCAGTCAGTGGAAAGAAGAATATTGCCCGGCTTTACGTCCTGATGGATCAGTTGTTTGTCGTGGGAATACTGCAGGCCTCTGGCCGTCTGGATGGCGATGTCAAGAATCCGTTTCTGCACTTCCGTTTCTGTGCCTTCGTACAGAGAACCGTCCCGGATCCTGTCCTTCAGGCTGCCGCCATCCATCCACTCGGAAAAGACTGAAGGAACGCCGCTCACATCACGGACGTAATAACAGGAGACAATATTCGGATGCAGACCCAGGTTGATCCAGTTCTCACATTCGGCAATAAACTCCGCCTTTCTCCGGGCGCTGCCCTCGGCAAAAAACTTCGGCTGCGGGCGTTTCATGGCCAGGTCAGTATTCCAGCTCTTATGGTGGACGCGCCAGACACTGCCCATGCCGCCGTGGACGGCATCGGAAGTAACCCGGTAGGTTTCCAGGAGCTCATCCCCTTTAAGGATCTTTTCGTTAGAGATCGTTTCCGGCTTCCGGCCATTCGCGGAAAAGCCGGCGGCGTCTTCCAGGCTCGCCAGAGACAGGGACATTTCTTCATTTACACTGTCTTTACTGACGGTATTGCTTATACTGCTTTCTGTTATACTGTATTCCGAATTGGCCATATCTTCTGTACCCCGCTTATCTGTCTGAAGAAAAACTGCCAGCCGATGGAAAAGATGACTTCACACGTCCGTCATCTAACATATTAGAATGAACTATCTCTGTATTATCCGGCAATGTCATAAAAGGATACATCATAGCCTGCCTCCTCCTGTTTCCATTTTCTTAAAGTACGTTCTTACAGCGTAAATTGATCATGATTAATAAGTGACGTGCTCCCACCACTTTCGCTTAGCTAAGAAGTGGGGGCTTCCTGTTCAAGGCCGTTACCGGCCAGTTTCAGCAGGCTATCCCCGGGCGTCCCCCGGTTCTATCGCATAC
>CADBNA010000203.1 GCA_902795835.1 uncultured Lachnospiraceae bacterium
GCACTGGATGCAGGGATCTGGTTTGTGCCGGTGACGGGACGGCCGATGTCCGGTGTTCCCGAGGAGATCCTGAATTTCCCGGGCATCCGCTATATTATTACATCGAACGGAGCCGTAACGACGGACTGTCAGACAGGCGGGAGACTGCGCAGCGCCCCGCTGGATTCGGAAACGGCTGCCGCCATAGCGGAGATTCCGGTCCGGAGGGGATTGATCCACAGTGTCTTTATCAATGGGGCAGGGTATTGCGAACGGCCTTTTTTTGAAAAACAATGGGCCTTTTTCCGCGATACGCCGGCGGCTTCCTATGTCAGGAAAAGCAGACGGATAGCGGAAGACCTGAGAAGAGAAATTCTTTATTCCGGGACAGGTGTGGAAAATGTCTGGATGATGGCCCGCGACGGATCGGAACGGGATGAACTCAACAGGATGATCCGTGAAACCTGGGAGGTGCAGACGGTGCTGACTGCGGCCAGGGACATAGAGGTGGGAAGTCCGGAGGCCGACAAGGGAAAAGCGCTTACAGACCTTGCCGTAAGGCTGGGTTTTGAAAAAGAGGAGATCCTGGCAATCGGGGACAATGAAAATGATCTGGGGATGTTCCGGGCAGCAGGAATGGCGGCAGCCATGGGAAATGCCTCTGATACCGTAAAGAGGGCGGCTGACCTGGTGACGGATACCAATGAGCAGGAAGGCGCCGCAAGGGTGATCGAGAGCATTCTCTGACAGGGGCGGAAAGTATAGAGCAAGTCCGCCGGGCCCGGACTTGAATGCCGGCCATATTGACATGACGGATTTAGACCTGCTTACCGGGAAATCATTGAAAAAAAGAAAGAAATATATTAAGATATTTTTCGGGATTTCAAAAAAAACGAAACAAAGACAGACACAGAAGAGGACAGACCTGAAAAACCAAATGCTGATCTGAAAACAATTTTGCTGCGGAGTAAAGAAACAGGAGGAAGGAGTACATGTTTAAGATTTTGTATGCAGACAAGCTGGCGCCAAACATCTACCGTATGGTCGTTGAGGCGCCCAGGGTGGCAAAACACTGTCAGCCCGGCCAGTTCGTTATCGTCAAGGAGAACGAGACAGGCGAGCGGATTCCGCTGACAATCTGTGATTATGACCGGGAAAAGGGAACCATCACGATCGTTTTCCAGCCGGTCGGCGCATCCACCCAGTCCATGACGAAGCTGCAGGCGGGGGACGCCTTTCAGGACTTTGTGGGACCGCTGGGCCGTCCGTCTGATCTGATCGATGAGCCCATCGAAGAGCTTAAAAAGAAAAAAATTATCTTTATTGCCGGCGGTGTCGGCACGGCTCCTGTCTATCCCCAGGTAAAATGGCTTCATGAGCACGGTGTGCAGGCGGATGCCATCATCGGCGCCAAGAATAAAGACCTGGTGATCCTGGAGAAGGAGTTCAGCGAAGTCTGCAATCTCTATATCACGACCGATGACGGCTCTTACGGCAGGGAGGGCATGGTTACGAAGTGCCTGCAGGATCTTGTCGAAAAAGAGGGTCATTCCTATGATCACTGTGTGGCGATCGGTCCGATGATCATGATGAAGTTTGTCTGTAAGATGACTAAGGAAATGGGCATTCCGACCATAGTCAGCATGAACCCGATCATGGTGGACGGCACAGGCATGTGCGGCGCCTGCAGACTGCAGGTTGGCGACGAGATTAAATTTGCCTGTGTGGATGGTCCCGAATTTAACGGATTCCTGGTTGACTTTGACCAGGCCATGAAGCGCATGACCATGTACAAGACAGAGGAAGGCCGGGCGATGCTGCGTTTGCAGGAAGGCGATACGCATCACGGCGGCTGCGGACAGTGCGGAGGTGACAAATAATGGCGAATGATCCCAAAATGCTGGTAAAGGTTCCGGTGCGCGAGCAGGATCCGAAGGTCCGCGCCACCAATTTTGATGAAGTGTGCTACGGCTACAATGCGGAAGAAGCCGCCGCGGAAGCAGAGCGGTGCCTGAACTGCAAGAAGCCGAAATGTGTGGAAGGCTGTCCCGTAAGCATCAATATCCCCGGCTTTATCTCTGAGCTGAAGGAAGGCAATGTGGAGAAGGCCTACCAGGTGATCAGCGAATCCAGTGCCCTGCCGGCTGTCTGCGGCCGCGTATGTCCGCAGGAGACCCAGTGCGAAGGCGTCTGCATCCGGGGCAAGAAGGGCGAACCCGTATCGATCGGCAAGCTGGAGCGTTTTGTGGCCGACTGGGCCCGTGAGAACGGCGTGAAGCCGCAGCCTGCAGCGGAAAAGAACGGACACAAGGTGGCTGTGATCGGCGCCGGTCCGGCAGGCCTGACCTGTGCAGGCGATCTGGCCAGACTGGGCTACGATGTGACGATCTTCGAGGCCCTGCACAAGGCCGGCGGCGTGCTGTCCTACGGCATTCCGGAGTTCCGTCTGCCCAAGAGCGCCGTAGTTGACAAGGAAGTGGAGAATGTCAAAAGCCTCGGCGTAAAGATTGAGACCGATGTGGTCATCGGAAAGGCCACAACAGTGGACGAGCTGATGGATGAGGAAGGATTTGACGCCGTCTTTATCGGTTCAGGCGCCGGTCTTCCGATGTTTATGGGTATCCCCGGCGAAAGCGCAATGGGCGTTTTCTCCGCGAACGAATACCTGACCCGGAACAACCTGATGAAGGCTTACCGCGATGACTATGCGACACCGATCCACATCGGGAAAAAAGTCGCCGTTGTCGGCGGCGGCAACGTGGCCATGGACGCGGCGCGCACGGCTCTCCGGCTGGGTGCGGATGTACATATCATTTACCGGCGCTCCGAGGAAGAGCTTCCCGCCAGGCGCGAAGAAGTCCACCACGCAAAGGAAGAGGGCGTGATCTTTGACCTGCTCTGCAATCCGGTTGAGATCCTGGTAAATGAAGACGGCTGGGTCAGCGGCATCCGCTGCATCCGGATGGAGCTTGGAGAGCCGGATGCCTCCGGCAGAAGGCGTCCCGTACCGATTCCGGGATCGGAGTTTGAGGTGGAAGTGGATACTGTGATCATGTCCCTTGGCACATCACCGAATCCGCTGATCTCTTCAACAACGGCAGGACTGGATATCAACAAGCATAAATGCATTGTCGCCGAGGAAGAGAACGGACAGACATCCCGCGAAGGCGTTTTCGCAGGCGGAGACGCCGTCACAGGCGCAGCCACGGTCATCCTGGCCATGGGTGCCGGCAAGGCAGCCGCCAAGGGCATTCATGAGTATATTCAGAGCAAGAAGTAAGGAAAGCGAGGCAAGAACTCAAGGGGACGGTTCCTTAGCGCTCATGAGCGCTAAGGAACCGTCCCCTTGAGTTCAACAGCACTATGGAATCATTTATACTGAAAAAAGAGAACGGCCAGCAGATGGCCTGCGTTAAGGAGATACCGGAATCTCCGAAAGGAATCGTAATCGCGATTCACGGATTTACGAGCAGTAAAGAAAGCCCGACGGTACAGCTTCTGCTTCAGAGGCTTCCCGGCGCAGGCCTGGGAGTTATCGGCATTGACCTGCCGGCTCACGGAAGCGGCGTTTCCAGAGAAGAGGAACTGCGCATCGAAGCCTGTCTGGACAGCCTGCAGGCTGCAGAGCAGTATGCGTCTGAGTGCTGCCCCGGGAAAGACATCTTTTATTTTGCGTCCAGCTTTGGTGCGTATATCACTTCCCTCTATATCAGCGAACGGCCGCACAGGGGAAAAAGCGCGTTCTTCCGGAGTGCGGCTGTCAATATGCCGGACCTTTTTGCAATAGACAGGGAGAATTTATCTGAACCTGAGAAAGAGATGCTCCGGGAGCTGGATGAGAAGGGCTATATACAGCCCAGCCTGGATCTGGGAAGTCCTGTCAAAGTGACTGCAGCCATGCTGCAGGATCTGGCTGAAAACAGTCTTTTTGAAAAATTTGATCCGGAGAGGTATGGGCATCATCGGATTGCCATGGCACATGGTGAAGAAGACAATGTCATAGATCCGAAAGCCGCAGAGCGATTTGCCCGCCAATTTGGCATTCCGATAACCCTTTACGAAAAAGAAGGGCATTCGCTGTCGATTCTTCCCGGAACAGCAGAAGCAGTTGTCAGCCAGGCAATCAGGTGGTTTCTGGAAACGGATGGCTGAGTGCTGAGATAATGAGAAAACCTGAAGCAGCCGGAAGCATGAAGCGCCCGGAAGCATGAAATGGCCAGATGGATAAAACAGCCAAGAGTATGAATCAGTCAGGAGCGGATGAATGAGAAAGATTCTGATTACAAATGATGACGGCATTCAGGCAGACGGTCTTGTACGGCTGGCTAAAGCAGCCCGTTCGTTCGGAGAGGTATGGGTAGTGGCTCCGGACAGACAGAAAAGCGCTGCAGCCCACAGCATTACTCTCCACAGTCCTGTAGATATTTATCCATGTACGTTTCCCGCAGAAGGTGTCCGGGCGTTTTCCTGTTCCGGAACCCCCGGAGATTGTGTGCGGATCGGCAGTCGGGCGATTCTTCCATCAAAACCGGATCTGGTACTGTCCGGGATAAATTACGGATATAACGTGGGCTCGGACATCCAGTATTCAGCCACCGCAGGAGCCGCTTTCGAGGCTGCTTTTCAGGGCATTTGCGGCATTGCGCTGTCCGAGGATGCAACAGCATGTCATGAGGTGACGGATGCTTTTCTTAATATAGTTCTGGAAGAACTTGCGGAGAAAAAGCTGGACACATCACACATCTGGAATGTCAATTTCCCGGGGTGCACGGCTCCCGAATGCCGGGGCATCCTGTATGACAGGACTGTTTCGCGAAAAGAAATGTATGATGACAGCTACCAGCCTGTCGGGGAACTGCCGGAAGGGGGAATCCGTTATATGGTAAAAGGTGAATACCGGCAGGAAGCAGAGCCGGGAACAGACTTTCAGGCAGTGCTTGATCACTATATATCCATCGGCGTAGTGAGCAACATAGTATGACTTATAAAAGCATTATAGAGGAGAAAAATGACAGACAGCAGAGAGATTTCACTTCCCCGGATTATCGAGATGGTGGCTTCAGCCCGCAGATTTTTCTTTGACGAAAAAATGAAAAATGATGTGCATATCAAAGGCCCGATCGATTTTGTGACAGCGGTTGATTTACATGTACAGGCATATCTGCAGGAGACGCTGCGGCGGGAATATCCGAATATACAGTTTATGGGAGAAGAGAAGGACAACGACGAAATCGATTTTTCCGGCCGTGTCTGGATTCTGGATCCGGTGGACGGGACCGCGAACCTGGTGCATGACCTGCATGCCAGCGCCATCTCGCTGGGACTGTATGAGAACGGCACCGGCGTGCTGGGCGTGATCTGCAATCCCTATACAGATGAGATGTTCAGCGCCGTCAGGGGCGGAGGTGCTTTTTTAAACGGGAAGCCGATCCATGTGACAGACGCGCCGGATCTGGCGCACAGTATGGTGATTGTCGGAACCAGTTCAAACCACCGTCAGAGAACGGCCTGGACTTTTGACTGTTTCCGGGAGATCTTTGAACACAGTGAGGATATCCGTCATGGCGGAAGTGCGGCCCTCAGCCTGGCAGATGTGGCCAGAGGGCGCTATGGGGCGCTTTTTCAGCGGTATCTGATGCCATGGGACTATGCGGCGGGAAAGGTGATCATAGAAGAGGCAGGAGGCTTTACGGCGGATTTGTGCGGCGATCCGCTTCTCTGCCGCAGCAGCAGGCCGTCTGCGGTGCTGGCTGCGGCAAATGAGAAGATCATGCGGGAAATGCTGGCTCTTGTGAATCCTGATCAGAAGCCATCGGAAGTATTTATCCGGGAAGAAGACTGTCTCTGAGTATCAGTCCGAGACCTTTCAGAAGCATGTCATTGTCTATCGTGATGGTGTGGCGGCAGAAGGGGGCAATGATTCTTCCCATGCCGCCGGTGGCCACAATCGTCGGAGGCTCTTCACCGAGCTCTTCGATAAAGTGATCGATGATGCCGTCCAGCTGTCCGGCGGATCCGTAAATCATGCCGCTTTTAATGGCATTCACAGTATCCTTTGCAATCGCGCGGTCAGGCGCAGAAAAATCTACAGCAGGGAGCAGCGCCGTGTCCTGGATGAGCCCTTTAAGGGCAGTCCCAGGACCGGGAAGAATGCAGCCGCCGATGTAGGCTCCGCTGCGGGATACGACAGTTACGGTCGCAGCCGTGCCGATATCGATGATGACCGCGGGCAGAGGATAGTATTCCACGGCTGCAGCAGCTGTGGCCAGCAGGTCTCCTGCAATGGCCTCTGCCGGCAGGCCGTTCATTTCAACCGGCAGCTGGATCCTGGCATTCTTTCCCAGAATAAAAGGTGATTTCCCGGTCAGGATGCGAATGGCTTCGGATACGGATACGGCGACTTCAGGTACGACTGAGGAGAGCACCGATTCTGCTATACTCTCAGGAGCTATCTTCTGCAAAGCCAGAATTTCCCGGATTTCAGCTGCATATTCCCAGGCGGTTTCATTCCTGTCAGTGCTCAGCTGCATTCTGTCGGACACTTCATTTTTTTCATCCAGACAGCCCAGGACAATATGTGTATTTCCAATATCTATTGCGAGAAACATAAACGAGTACTCCTTTCTGCACACTTTCAGACAGGTTTCTGCTGAATATTATGCCACAGCCGCCGCTGCGTGTAAACAAACGGCGCCGGGGCAATTCCGTGATCACAGTACGGGGCCGGGGCAATTCCGCGACCATTCGGCAGGATCTCCGGTCTGCCGGCCGTTGTCTTTTCCGCAGAAGGTATAGTATACTCAGTGAGAAAAGGATTCTTTCGCATGCCGGCGGTGACGCAGATTTTGTGACAGGGAGAACGGAGGTGCAGCAGTTGTTTCGGAAAATGAGGCGTATTAAACAGCAGATCAGTGAAGAAGAATGTCTGGAGATTCTGCGGCAGGAGCCGAGAGGGGTTCTGTCCGTGCTGGGCGATGATGGGTACCCTTACGGGATGCCGCTGAATCACTGGTATTCTGACAAAGACGGGAAACTGTATTTCCACGGCGGCCGGGGCGGACACAGAACAGATGCCGTCAATGCCTGTGACAAGGTATGTTATTGTGTATATGACCAGGGATACCGCCGGGAAGGAGAGTGGGCGCTGAATATACGCAGTGTTATCGTATTCGGGCGGATGCGTTTTGTGACAGATGAGGAAAAAATCCGGGAGATCTGTACGAATCTCACCGGAAAGTTTACGGACGACAGGAATTACCTGGAAGAGGAGTTGAAAAAGGATCTGTCCCGTACGCTGTGTCTGGAACTCGTGCCGGAATACATGACCGGCAAGCTGGTGAACGAAGCATAAGAACAAAATATAGAAAAACGACAAAATGTTGTAGATCACCTGAAAATCTGATATCATCGTCAGAGCGGCAGAAACAATCCTGCTTTATCGGCAATCCAGGCAGACGGAAGCATCAGGCAGGATAAAAGGCTTGGGAAAAGTGAGGACTGATAATGAATAAATATCGGGATTACGACAATTATCTGAAAGAGTATCCGGACAAGGACGGCTGGTTCGGCCGTTATGGCGGCAATTATCTGCAGGAGCCTGAACTGATCAATGCATTCAACGAGTACGCGGAAGCGTATCAGACAATTGCGCAGTCGGCACAGTTTATCAATGAACTGAGGCGGATCCGCAGGGATTTTCAGGGAAGGCCGACGCCGGTGTATCACTGCCAGAATCTCTCCAACCTGCTGGGGCGCACCCAGATCTACCTGAAGAGGGAAGACCTGAACCATACCGGGGCGCACAAGCTGAATCACTGTATGGGAGAAGGCCTGCTGGCGAAGTACATGGGAAAAAAGAAACTGATAGCGGAAACCGGTGCCGGCCAGCACGGCGTGGCACTTGCTACGGCGGCCGCGTATTTCGGACTGGAATGCGATATCTACATGGGAGAGGTGGATATTGCAAAGCAGGCACCGAATGTGACCCGGATGAAGATTCTGGGCGCCAATGTTGTGCCGGTCAGTTTCGGACTGAAGACGCTGAAGGAGGCTGTCGACGCTGCTTTCATGGCCTATGCCAGAGAATACCATGATGCGGTATACTGCATCGGCACTGCGGCGGGACCGCATCCGTTCCCGCTGATGGTGCGTGATTTTCAGTTCTGCATCGGAGAAGAGGCGAGAGAGCAGTTTAAAGAGCAGACAGGACATCTGCCGGACCAGGTTGCAGCCTGCGTGGGCGGCGGCTCCAACTCCATCGGGATGTTTACGCCGTTCCTGGCTGATCCGGTGGAGCTGATCGGTATAGAACCTCTCGGCCGCGGACCGGAGATGGGCAATCATGCCGCCTCCGTCACCTACGGAAAAGAGGGCGTCATGCACGGCTTCAACAGTATCATGCTAGCAGATGAACACGGCGATCCCGCGCCGGTGTATTCCAATGCCAGCGGACTGGACTATCCGTCCGTGGGACCTGAGCATGCCATGCTTCATGACCAGGGACGGGTCCGCTATGTGACGGTCAGTGATGATGAGGCAATTGAGGCGTTGTTCCTGCTGTCCCGGCACGAGGGCATCATACCGGCAATAGAGAGCTCGCACGCACTGGCCTATGCCATCCGTGTGGCGCGCACCGGACAGACGGGCTCCATCCTGGTCAACCTGTCCGGACGCGGGGATAAAGACCTGGACTTTGTCGTAGAAAAGTATGGTTACGGGCCGGAATTTCTGGAGAAAATGAAAAACACAGAGAAATGACCGGAAACGGCAGAACAGCCTCTGGCATTTTGCCGGAGGCTGTTGTATAATTTACCGCGCATAGATTTCATTAAACAACAAATTATTTACAGACAGGGGATGAATGATATGGGATGTTTTTACTGTGACGAGCATCATGAAGGACGCGAAGCGATCATGTTCAAGGTGGGAGAGATGAAAGCCGGGGTCTTGTATCTGTTTAAAGATCAGGCCCACAAAGGCCGCTGCGCGCTGGCACTTAAGAACCACAAGAAGGAGCTCTGCGAGCTTGACGCGCAGGAGAGAAACGATTTCTGTGAAGATCTGGCGGCCGCATCCGGCGCCGTCAAAAAGCTGTGGGGTTGTGAGAAGATCAATCTCGGATCTTTCGGAGACACAAATCCTCATCTGCATTTTCACATTGTTCCGAAGTATGAGGGCGGATTTGAGTTTGGCGGCAGTTTCGCCATCACCAATCCGGATCCGGTTATTCTCAGTGACGAAGAGTATAAGGAAATGATTGCTGCCCTGCAGAAGGAACTGGGACTGTAAAAAACCCGGCTGCAGAGCCTGGAACTGAGAAATGGGGGCTGTCGAACGAAGTATGACAGCCCCCGTATTAATTGACGCAAAACCTGCATATGAATCCGGGCGGGCGCTGCCCGGATTCTGTGCATGAGCGGTTGAGGGGTTTATATATGACAGAACAGCTGACGGAGGACCTGCTGACATTTCTGAGAGACAGCCACAGCACGTTTCATGCAATCCGGCTGCTGCAGGAAGCACTTCTGAAGAAGGGATTTACAGAGCTGAGCGAGGACTCTTCGTGGGTTCTGAGCCCCGGGACGGGTTATTTTGTGACCCGCGGCGGGTCTTCCCTGCTGGCATTCCGCATCCCGGAACACAAGCCGGAAGAGGCCCATATTGCGGCGGTACACAGCGATTCACCCGTATTCAAGCTGAAACCGGCCTCGGAAATGGCAGGCAGCGGGGGGACGATCTGCCTGAATATAGAAAAATACGGCGGCATGCTGACATATCCGTGGTATGACCGGCCGCTGACTGTGGCAGGGCGCATTCTGACCGAAGAAAATGACATGCTCGCGGAGCATCTGATATGGATTGACCGGGACCTGCTGCTCATCCCTTCTCTGGCTATTCACATGGACAGGGAGGCCAACGAGAAAGGACACGGAAATGTGCAGACAGAAATGCCTCCCCTGTTTGGAATGACGGACACAGCGGAGAATGCAGATATCCGGTCTGAAAACAATATTCCGCATCCGCAGCAGCCCTGCAAAACGGCCGGAGAGAAGAATCCGGCCGCACCGGAAGCATGGAAAGGGATGCTTCTTAAAACTGTGGCAGGGGAAGCCGGCGTATCTCCGGAGAGCATTCTCGGCGCGGATCTGTATCTGACGACCCGCATGCCGCCGGCGGCATGGGGACCCCGCGGCGAGTTTATTTCCGCCCAGCGGCTGGATGACCTGGAGTGCTGCTATTGCATTTTCCGCGCATTTCTGGATGCAGGAGATCCTCAGGCAGAGGCCGGGATCCTTCCGGTTTTCTGCGTCTTCGATAATGAAGAGGTCGGAAGCCGCACCGGCCGGGGAGCGGAATCGGATTTTATGGCGGAAAATTTTGAGCGGCTCTGTGAAGCAGCCGGGCTGACTCCGGAAGCGCGCCGCGTGCTGAAAGCCAGAAGCTTTATGATCTCGGCTGACAATGCCCATGCCGTGCATCCGAATTATCCGGACAAGGCAGATCCCGTGAACCGGCCCAGGATGAACGGGGGGATTGTCCTGAAGCATCATGCCGGCCAGAAATATACCACGGATGGCGTATCCGCAGCTGTTATCCGCAGGCTCTGCCGCCGTCATGATATTCCGGTGCAGGATTTTTCCAACCGGTCGGATATGACCGGCGGATCAACGCTGGGCAATATTGCGCAGACACAGCTGTCTGTGCGGTGTGCGGACATTGGGCTGGCACAGCTGTCCATGCACTCCTGCTATGAGACGGCCGGGGCGGAGGATCCGGCGCATCTGGAAAAACTGGCGCGGTATTTTTACCTGGAAAAACTGCCGGAGGTTTACAGCGCATAGTAAAAAACCTCAGAATCTGCAGGGCCGGGCACCAGAAGGCACAGGGCCGGCCCGGCAGCAGTATATTTGAAAGGAGACCACGATGGCGGTATATACCGTGAGAAAAGAGTACAATACAAAAGGCCACATGGGTATGATTGACGTGACAGAGGATTTTCGCAGCGCCGTGCGGAAAGCCTGTCAGGAGCGCGGCATCCGCGACGGGATCATCACCGGCTTCACGACCGGGGGCGTGGCCGCCCTGACGACGCTGGAATTTGAGCCCGGCATGGTCACGCATGATCTGAAGGCGGCTCTGGATCTGATCTCGCCCTATCTGGACAAGGACGGGCGTGTCGTATATTATAAGCACCACGATACTTGGCATGACGACAACGGGTCGAGTCACATCAAGTCGGCCATTCTTTCGCCGTTTATTACCATTCCCTTTGTGGACAGGGACATCACGATCGGGCCGTGGCAGAATCTGACTCTGGTAGAATGCGACACCCGGAACAGGCACCGTGAAATTGTCTTTCAGGTGATGGGCGAGTGAGGGGACCAGTCAGGTTGTCGGAGACATCCCGTCTGTGGTAAAATAAATATGGCTTCCCGGAATCTGACAGTTCGAAAAGCAGTAATGGGTTATACAGATTAAGAGGTAAAAAAATGAAAGTATTGATACTGAACGGATCTCCTCACGCACAGGGCAATACGGCACTGGCGATTCAGGAAATGACAGCCGTTTTTCAGGCACAGGGAATTGAGACAGAGATCATCCATGTCGGGAATAAAGCCATCCGGGGCTGCGTGGCCTGCGGCAGATGCGGTTCGCTTGGCAAATGCGCCATTGACGATCTGGTAAATGAGACGGCGCCGAAGCTGGAGGCATGTGACGGCCTCGTCATTGCCAGCCCGGTCTACTACGCGTCGGCAAACGGCACGATGATCTCTTTCCTGGACAGATTGTTCTACAGTACGCCCTTTGACAAGACCATGAAGGTCGGTGCCAGCGTGGTGGTGGCCCGGCGGGGCGGACTCTCCGCTACGTTTGACGAGCTGAATAAATACTTTACCATCGCCGGTATGCCGGTGGCATCCAGCCAGTACTGGAACAGCGTGCACGGCCGCATCCCCGGTGAAGCCGTGCAGGACGCGGAAGGTCTGCAGACGATGCGTGTGCTGGCCAGGAATATGGCTTTTCTGATGAAGTGTATCGCAGACGGCAGGGAAAAATACGGACTTCCGGAATCAGAAGACTGGATCCCGACGCATTTTGTGAGGTGAGAAGGCTATGCTGCGCAC
>CADBNA010000204.1 GCA_902795835.1 uncultured Lachnospiraceae bacterium
CCAGATTCCGGACATCATAGTAAGCCGGCTCAAAACCGCTGCGGTGACAGAACGGGCATTTTAAGTTGCAGTCTGTGGTAATCTCCCAGCAGACACGCTTTCCCAGACTCTCTTCCCTGCTCCGGAAGCAGCAGATGCTGTCGTATCCCTGCATGGCTTCATCCTCAAAGAGAAGGGGCCGCCGCCTGAGGCACTCCGGTATCTGTATATCTTTCGGAAAACGCTTGCGCTCTTTCTCGACGCAGCGGTACTAAGTTCAAACTACGTGCCTGCGCACTCGTTTTCACTAAGTGCCGGCGTCTGCGAAGGTTTCCTTCAGATATACAGATACCGGAGCGCCTCAGGCGGCAGCCCCGTGCCTTATGGCTTCATCAGCACAAACGGCTTCAGCCCCTCTACCGCGTAGCCGGGACAGATGTGCATCTCATTGTGGTCCAGATCGATCAGCACATACCGGTCATTGCCCATCCCCAGTTCCTTCATGTAGGAGAGCTGACGGTGTCCGTGCCGGGTTTCGATGCGCTCGAGCATATCATGGTGCTCTTCCTCCGCCATGGCATAGATCAGATCCACACAGGCCTGATCTACGGCCAGAATATCCGTCGAAGCCAGGATGCCTACGTTCGGCGTGACTACCGGTGCTGCATTAACGCCTTCGCAGTCGCAGGATACGGACATATTCCGCATGACATTGACATAGGTCACTTTTTTGCCGAAGAAGTCGATGGTCGCTTTTGTGGACTCCGAGATCCGTTCCATCAGCTCCTCTTCATCGATGGACCACATATTATCGGAACCTTCCGCGGTGTGGATCCATTTTTTGCCGATACGTCCGTCGGCGCAGCCGATGCCGATGTTCTTGTTGGATCCGCCGAACCCGCCCATCATATGACCCTTGAAATGCGTGAGGGTCACCATGGAATCATAATCGGTCATATGGGATCCGCAGGACATTTTCTTCATCCATTTGCCGCCCTTGATGGGGAGCAGAACGGTGCTCTCTTCGTCCATGATGTCTACCGGACAGAAGGTCCAGCCGTTGACTTTCAGGGTTTCCCGGTGCTGTTCCGTGGTATAGCGGTCGCCTTCATAGTAGGTGTTGGTCTCTATGATGGCCGCATTTTTCAGTTCCGGCTCCTTTTCTATCAGTTCCTTTACCCATTCGCGGGGGATAATGTTCGGTCCGTTCTTTTCGCCGGTATGCAGCTTGATGCCGACCTTTCCCGTAATGCTGCCGTTTACTTTTTCATAGACCTTCTGAAGGCCTGCAGGGGAGAGATCCCTGGTGAAATAGACGATGGATTCATTGCCTCTGCGCTCTTCGTACGGCACATATCTGCTGCCTCCCGTTCCCGGCCTGATCTCTGACATGGCATACCTCCTTTTTATGCGGCGATATAAAGTGCTGTTATAAAAAATATACTGAATATTATAAGCAGTGTCAATGAATTCAAACTATAAGGCTATTTGTGTTTTTAAATTCTGTATCCTGTGATATGATAATTACAGTGTCTGCAATCCGCAATCCGTAATCTGCTTTTGGCGTCTCAGGCACATGATGATTACAAAATACACGGGAACAATCCGTGATTTAATAATAAAGGAGAAACCTTATGGCAAGCAAATGGATAGACCGCAGTTTTTACAATGCCATCCTTGATTTTGACAAAAACCAGGAGGCACAGGAGTACTACTACAGTATCATGAACATGGAGACAGGGAGAGCAGGGGCAGACGGAAGGCCTGAGATTGTGCGGGACCAGATCCTTCGGGCGTATGCCGTGCTTTTCTGCGAGGACACGGACAGGGTGCCGACGGCAGCGGCCGGACTGGATGACGTCCTGAGGACGGCGGACCGCCTGTATGTCGGCGAGGTTGGCTTAGACCCGCAGCACTGGTACCGCATGCGGTATCATTTTCCGGTTATCGATGAAGATAACTATGAGCGGTTTGCCGCGCTGGTCATTGCGGATCTGAAAGCCGGCTCCCTGCATGATGCCATTGTCAATGGCGGCGATATGCTTCTGGTGGGGGAGGTGGATCCCCTGCATAAAACAAAAGAGCAGAGACAGAAGCAGCATGTGACAACCGTTGATTTTCCGGACGGGGAGGTGGATGCATGACAATTCTGGCAGTTGATAATGATAAAAAGGCGCTGTCAAGGCTTTCAGGCTTAATCAGGAAGAAACAGCCGGATGACGAGATACTCTGTTTTGACAACAGCCCCGAAGCTCTGGCGGCGGCCAGAGAGAAGGAGATCGATATCGCGTTTCTCAATACGGTCCTGTCGGAAATGAGCGGCCTGGTGCTGGGCACATACCTGAAGGAACTGTATCCCTTTGTCAACCTCATCTTCCTGATGGAAGATCGTGCGGACGCTTTTGACGCCATGGATATGCGCGCCAGCGGGTGTGTGCTCCTGCCGGCGGCCGGCAAGGCAGTTGACAGAGAACTCTCCGACCTGCGTTTTTCTGCTGAACAGAAGAGCAAAAGCCGCGTATTTGCCCAGACCTTTGGCAATTTTGAATTTTTTGTTGACGGGAAGCCCGTTTCCTTTAAATACACCAGGACGAAAGAGATCCTGGCGATTCTGATCAACAACCGGGGTTCCCAGACGACAAACGGAGAAATCATCGCTTCCCTGTGGGAAGATGACGGCGATCCTGAAAAGAAGACTTCCTATCTCAGCAATCTCCGTCAGGATCTGCAGAATACCCTGACAAGACTGAACCTGAAGGACATTATTATTAAACAGAGGGGCAGCATGGCGATTGCTGCAGACCGCATTGAGTGCGACCTGTACGACTGGCTTGCCAAAAAACAGAAGTCCCGGTACCAGTATCTGGGAGATTACATGAACCA
>CADBNA010000205.1 GCA_902795835.1 uncultured Lachnospiraceae bacterium
GAGAAGGGAATAACGGTGCCGAAAATGACGACCACAAAAAAGAGGAAAATGCCAAAGGCGTCAAGACTTGGCCAGAAACGCCAGGACTGCATGAGCAGCGTAAAGGCAATCCCCCCGAAAAGCATGCCGTAACCGGTGACCAGGATGCTGCTCCAGCGGTTTACTACCGGCCTGGACAGCAGGAGATAGGAAGCGAAGGAGCAGGCTGCCAGCAGGCCCCAGAGCAGGCCGCTGCCCGAGAGGGCCAGGCCTTCCCCTGCCTGGGTGGAGATCAGGAAAACACCGGCAAGCGCCAGCAGGACCGCAAGGATCTGGAGAAGCTTCGGCATTCTCCGGGCGGTCAGGGAGGTGAACAGGAGGACCAGGATCGTGCTGAGGCTCTGCAAAACGGTAGCCGTGCCGGCATCGGAATGCTGGATCGCGGAAAAGTAGCAGAACTGGTTGAGCATCAGGCCGAAGATCGCGAAAAGCAGCACGCCGCGCAGTCCGTTGGGATCCCGGACGATATCGAAGGTGCGGCGGCCGTTCCTGAATACAGAAAAGCCCAGGAGAATGCAGCCTGCGGACAGCATGCGGAAGCCGGGCATCCAGGATGCGCTGACATGATAATATTGCGACAGGTGCTGGATGCAGGTCCCGGAAATGCCCCAGAGAAATGTGGCCAGCAGGCCGCAGAGAAAACCTTTGAATTTGACAGTTTTGGCAATGTTATTCTTCATATCCAGTGCAGGCGGTGCAGCTCGCCCTGGCGCTGCAGGCCGTAAAAATCATTTTGCCTCAGGGCTTCATATAAAATGACGGCGGCGGAATTGGCCAGGTTGAGGGAGCGGATGTCCCCCCACATGGGGATGCGCACACAGTCGGAGGCGTGCGCCGCGAGGATTTCCTCCGGAATGCCGCGGGACTCATTGCCCAGCATAATAAAGTCATCCGGTCCGTAGGAAACTTCCGTGTAAACCTGGTGCGCCTTGGTGGTGGCATACCACAGGCGGGCGCCGGCGGCAAAGGCCTCCGCGTTTTTCTCCAGAAAATCCTCATAATCCACGTACTGGAACAGCTTTACCTTATCCCAATAGTCCATTCCGGCGCGGCGGATCTCCTTCTGGCTGATCACAAATCCGTAAGGCCGGATCAGGTGCAGCTCCGTATCCGTGGCCACACAGGTGCGGCCGATATTTCCCGTATTCAGGGCAATGCCCGGTTCATGCAGTACAATCTTCATAAGGGTTCCGTCCGGCGTTCACATTCTTGCCAATTAGCTTCTCTTGTTTCAGGAGATTGCCATTCCCGAAAAATGTAACATTCTCATCATATCATATTGCCAAAATAAGAAAACAGGAAAATGCAGAAAAGGGCCTTTATCCGGAATTCAATCACAACAATTTTGTTGTGGCAGTCACCAAATGAAAAGTGTTGGAAATTGTTGTGAAGTAGTGTTATAGTAAGCACCCGGTGCCGATGAATCACGCAGACAGACCCGCAGCTGCGCGAGGTGGAAATAAGCAGCAGCGCGCGGCAGAAACAATTGGCAGCGAGCCGCGGAAATAATCGGCGGTGCTCGGCGGAAACGGGCAGCGCATGGCGCCCATGCCCGCAGTTTTGAAGATGTGCAATAATTAGGAGATATACCGATGCCACAGATCCAGGCAATACAGAAGCATATAGAAATGAAAACGGAAAAGGAGCCCTGGGCCAGGGACCTGAAACGCATCCTCCTGATCGTGGCGGCCGCGTTTCTGATGGCGCTCAATATTAAGACCTTTGTGCGGACGGGCGGCCTGTACCCGGGCGGCGCCACGGGACTGACAGTCCTGATCCAGCGGCTTTTCCTGAAGTATCTGGGCGTGGAAGTGCCCTATTCCCCCATCAATATTGCGCTGAACGCCATCCCGGTATATATCGGCTTCCGCTATATCGGAAAGAAGTTCACCCTGTTTTCGCTGCTGATGATTCTGCTGAACGGTTTCCTGACGGACCTGATTCCCGCCAGGGTCATTACTTATGATACACTGCTCATCTCCATTTTCGGAGGCATCATCAACGGCGTGGTCATCAGCCTCTGCCTTACGGCGGACGCCACCTCCGGAGGCACGGATTTCATTGCCATTTACCTGTCCCAGAAGCGGGGCATGGAGACCTGGAACCTGATTCTGGGACTCAATGTCATTATCCTGTCGCTGGCGGGATATTTCTTTGGATGGGACAAGGCGCTGTATTCCATTATTTTCCAGTTTGTTTCCACCCAGACGCTGCATACGCTTTACCGCAATTACCAGCAGCAGACCCTGATCATTGTGACCGACAAGGCGCAGGAAATCGCGGATGAAATCCACCGCATCTGCCATCACGGCGCCACCATTATGGAAGGCGAGGGCGCCCACGAACACAAGGCAATGCAGGTCGTGTATTCTGTCGTTTCCGGCGCGGACGCAAAAAAAGCCATCCGGGCCGCCAGAGAGATCGACCCGAAGGCTTTTGTCAATTCCATCCGTACTACAGAGCTGCAGGGACGCTTTTACATGAAGCCGAAGGACTGAGCCCCCGGAA
>CADBNA010000206.1 GCA_902795835.1 uncultured Lachnospiraceae bacterium
GCATACCGCCAGTCCGGCACCACATTGGCTGTCATGCCCATATAGGCGTCCGGGGAATCCGAAAAGCTGAAGGTGCCAAATCCCAGCAGATAATCTCCGATCATGGCCAGAATCATGGCATATATGCAAAACAGGATCTTTTGTCTTGAAGTCAGCTTTTTCATCGTACATTCCTCCTGATAGCCGAATCACTCCTGATTCCATATTCATTGATAAACAAATATAACATCTCTTACATCTATTATCTGTGTCTAACCGTTATGCAAAAAAAAGAGTCCGCATCATCCGGAAACGCCATTTACCTGCGGTCTCTTGGACTGACAGGTATCCTTTCAATTCTGCACCTCTTTTTCTCCCAACCGCAAGTCCCTCAGGACGATACATTCAACGCGGTTAATCTTATCTAACCTTTGCCTATATTATATTCCATTTCCGGAATAAATCAAGAGTGGAAATCAGGAACATACAGATCATGAAAAAAGCCCGGAAATGGTGTTGAATTTCCGGGCTTTTCTGCGTGTTTTTGACTTGAGATCAGCGCTTGCTGAACTGCGGAGCTCTACGTGCCTTTTTGAGACCGTATTTCTTACGCTCTTTCATACGCGGATCTCTGGTGAGATATCCTGCGCTCTTGAGGGTCGGTCTGAATTCGGCGTCTGCCTCGAGCAGCGCACGGGCGATGCCGTGGCGGATGGCGCCGGCCTGGCCTGTAAAGCCGCCGCCGGCGACATTCACGAGAACGTCATATTTATCAACATTGTCGGTGGCCACAAGCGGCTGACGGACAATGGTCTTCAGGGTTTCCAGACCGAAATAATCATCGATGTCTCTCTTGTTGATCGTGATTTTGCCGGTTCCCGGTACAAGGTATACTCTCGCAACAGATTTTTTTCTTCTTCCTGTGCCATAATATCTTGCGCTAGCCAATGTCTCTTACCTCCCTCTTAAAATGTGATCACTTCCGGCTTCTGAGCGGCATGCGGATGCTCGGAACCGGTGTACACGTGAAGCTTCTTATACATCTCTCTTCCAAGGGGTCCTTTCGGAAGCATGCCCTTCACGGCAAACTCCAGGACTCTCTCGGGATGCTTGTCAAGCATCTCCTTGAGGGTGGTCTCTTTCATTCCTCCGACATAATCAGAATGTCTGTAGTAGATCTTCTGGCTCAGCTTCTTGCCGCTGACGGCTACCTTCTCGGCGTTGATGATGATCACATAATCGCCGGTATCCACAAAGGGAGTAAACTCCGGTTTGTTCTTTCCTCTCAGGATCTTGGCCACCTCTGAAGCAAGGCGTCCAAGGGTCTGTCCGGATGCGTCAACTACGTACCATTTCTTCTCCAGCTTATCCGGATTCGCCATATACGTTTTCATGGATAAAAACCTCCTGTTTATTCAGTTTTAAAGACGCTGGCCCGTCCTCCGGCCTGTTGAAGGTCCGTCTGGAAACACAGGACAGCCGGACCGCTCCGGGTGTCTCATGTCATACTTCAGTCAGGCATGCGGGATAAGCCGCACACAGGATAACGGATCCGGAGGCCGCCACTGTCCGGATGGCCGGCGTACCGGATAAAACAATGGGAAGCAGAGCGCCACGGGCTTATGGCCTGTCTGTTTCCTGCGGCGGGAAAGCAGCACACTTTCTGTATTGGGAAGGTACAAAAAGGCGCACTCCACCTGCTGCCGCACTACGCTATTCTAGTATAGGCGTGCGCGAAAGTCAAGCAAAACTTTCCCGCATATTCTCCCCGGGCAGTCTGTTCTGCTCCTGTTTTTCCGGCAGCTGCCATACCTGCCCCCTGGGAATGATCACCGGTCCGCCGGTATGCTCAATATATTCTTTTGTGATGACAACCTCGCCGATGTTGTTGTCCTTCGGAATTTCAAACATGATATCCAGCATGAAATCTTCTATGATTGCGCGCAGCGCCCGGGCTCCGGTATCCCTCTCCATGGCCTTCGCCGCAATTGCATGCAGGGCTTCGTCCGAAAAGGTGAGTTTAACCTCGTCGTATTCCATCAGGCGGGCGTACTGCCGCAGAATCGCGTTTTTCGGTTCCCGCAGGATCTGCACCAGCATCTCCTCGGTCAGGCTCTCCAGCGCGGCAATAACCGGGAGTCTGCCCAGAAATTCCGGAATCATGCCGAAAGCCTTCAGGTCTTCTGTCGTAACCTTCTGAAGAATGTTCCTGTCGGCATCAAACCGGTCCTTCAGATCCGCCTGGAAACCCATCGAAGATTTCCGGTTCAGCCGTTCCTTTATCACGTTTTCCAGATCCGGGAACGCGCCGCCGCAGATAAAAAGGATATCCTTTGTATTCACGGTTTCCAGCGGCACCATGGCATTTTTACTGGTTGCCCCTACCGGGACCTCTACCTCGCCGCCCTCCAGCAGCCGCAGCAGTCCCTGCTGAACCGCTTCTCCGCTGACGTCCCGCTGATTTGTGTTTTTCTTTTTGTTGATCTTGTCAATCTCATCAATAAAAATGATGCCGTGTTCCGCGCGCTCCACATCATTGTCCGCGGCAGCCAGCAGCTTGGAAACGACACTCTCAATATCGTCGCCGATATAGCCGGCTTCCGTCAGGCTCGTGGCATCGGTGAGCGCCAGCGGAACATCCAGCAGCCTCGCCAGCGTCTGCACAAGATAGGTTTTGCCCGAACCGGTCGGTCCGATCATCAGTATGTTGGATTTCTCGATCTCCACATCCCCGGCCGGCTCTGACAGGATCCTCTTGTAGTGATTGTACACCGCCACGGAAAGCACCTTTTTGGCATGCTCCTGTCCTACAACATATTCATCCAGCTGTGCCTTGATCCGGTGAGGCGGGGGTACATCCTTCAGGGAGAGCTTCTTCCCGGCTTTTTCTGTTTTGCTGTTCTCCTGCTGTTCTTTTTCTTTCCGGCGCGCCTGCCTGCCGCCGAACAGATTGGACAGGGATGAAATGTCAATCATGCTGACATTTGGGGTGAATTTCTGTACCAGATCTCCCAGATGCAGGCCGGAATCCTGCATGCCTTCCAGGCCTTTCTTCCAGCAGTCCATACATACGTACATCTCCCCGGGAAGCTCGATCAGCTTTCCCGCCTTGCTCTCCGGACGATGGCAGATCATGCAGGATTTTTCTTTGTTATCTGTTTCCTGCAAAGTGTTCTCTGTATTGTTTTCCATTTATTTTTTCTCCTGACTATTGGGGCTGTCGCAGGATTTCAGCCTTCCTCCGGCGTAGAACCGATCACTTTTTCCAGAATGTCTCTGTCTCCCAGCGTGACCGTTAATGTGTGCTCCGTGTATTCCCCTCCGCCGTTTGCCCGCAGGACAACCACGGTGACAGCGTCTCCTGCTTTGTAATACGTGAGTCTGTCGGTCAGGGCTTCATAGGTCTTTATCGCTTTTCCGTCAAAGGAAATCAGCACATCTCCCTTCAGTATTCCCGCTTCTTCGGCCGGGCCGCCCTCTACGACGGTTGTGAAGCATACCCCTTCCGGCATACCGTACATCCTTGCATATTCGGCGGTCACATTTGCGCAGGTAACGCCCAGATAGCCCTGCTCTTCCTCGCTGTACCGCTCTCTGGTAGTCTCATTCATCAGTTCTTCCAGAATCGGCTCCGCCTTGTTTATCGGAATAGCATATCCGACATTGTCAACCGTTGCGCCTGACATGGTTACGGAGCTTTTTGCCTCGTTTATTCCGACCAGTTCCCCCCGCATGTTCAGAAGGGCTCCGCCGCTGTTGCCGGAATTGATTGCCGCATCTACCTGAATCAGATTCGAAGAGATAAAGGAATTAGTGCCGTCGCTGAGATTCAGCTCTCTGTCAAAGGCGCTCACGTAGCCGCTTGTCACAGACTGGCCGTATCCCAGTGCATTGCCGATCACGACAATCTGCTCTCCCAGCCGGAGCGCGTCGGAATCGCCGATCGTTGCAATCCGGATCCTGTCCTTCGTCTCTTCGGGTATGTCTTCAAGCTTCACCGCAATAACGGCCAGGTCAGCGTCACTGTCTGTCCCTTTGATAACGGCTTCTGAGGCTTCCTCATCTATAAAACCGACAGACAGCTGCGACGCCCCCTCGACAACATGGTTATTGGTCGCGATGAGAAGTTCCGAATCGTTCTGACCGACGATTATTCCTGTTCCCGCACCCTTTGCGGTATATTTCTGTGAGCCTCCGAAAAAGCTCTGCATCTCCATGACGGACATTGTGGAGATCGTTACCATAGCCGGCATGGAGTTTTCCGTGACGTCGGCAACACTCATTTCTTCCGGCGTGGAGTCCATTGTCCCGGCTGCAGTTTCTGATCCGGAATCCTCTGTCCCGGCCGCAGCTTCCGATCCGGAATCCTCTGTCCCGGCCGCAGCTTCTGATCCGGAATCCTCTGTCCCGGCAATATCCTCCGATCCGGAATTCTCTGTCCCGGCTGCATCCTGTGCGGTCTCCGTCTGAGCCAGTCTGGTCCCGGAGGAATCCTGTCCGCTGCTCCCGGCTTCCGATATGGTCTGCTGCAGTGCAGGCGGACAGATGCGGTATCCGGCCAGTATCACTCCATAGCCGACAGTGCCGGCAATCAGGCCGAAGACCAGAGCCATGGCAATCAGAGCCGCCCAGCGTCGTCCGGCGGAGGGCTGTTTCTTCTGTTCCGTCAGATTCTGGCGGCTTTTGTCCCGCTGTGCAGCCTGTTCCGGCTGTGTCCGGTACTGTGAAAAGCCGGGCTGCGGAGCCCGGGAAGACGATTCCCGCCGGTCCCTCTGTACCTGTTCTGTCCAGAAAGAGCTGTCCGCATCCTTCCGGTCACTTCCCCAGGGATTGACATCCGGTCCGCTCTCTGTTCCGGCCTGCCTGATCCGGGGAGAAACCCAGCTGTAAGCGCCGTCCGGCCCGGCTTCTGCTGCCGTCTTTTTACTCCTTTCAGCGCCGGAAGCGGTTTCTGTACCTGCGCGCCCGCTGTCCGTACGGGTCTCTCCGAATTCCATGCCGCTGTCGTTCTTCATATCTGTTGGCTCGCTCATGTCCCCTGTTCCTTTCCGCCCCGGTACAGTTCCGCAGCTCTCCTTATATAAAGCAGGGCTGCCGCAGAAGATGCCTGCTGCGACAGCCCTGATATCTCTGCTGTGTATACAGAGATTATTCTATGCGAAATATGTGACCGATCTGTGAAAAAAGAAGCCGGGCGGAAGTTAAATCAGAATTCCTCCAGGAGTGTCTGCAGCGTTTTTGCGGCTTCTTCTTCATCCGGCCCGTCAAAAGTCAGCAGCACCGTATCCCCGCTGCGGACACAGGCGCCCAGTATGCCCAGTACACTCTTGGCATTTGCCTGGGAGAACCCGTGTTCCAGCGTAATGCGGCATTCGAACTGCAGAGCGGCCTCGCTCAGCTTTGCTGCCGGTCGCAGATGCAGTCCGGACGGATTATTCACTGTGACGCTTTTCCTGATCATGCCATCACCTGTCTTCGAACAGAATGATTACTTATCCGTCGGTGCAGCCGTCTCTGTCACCGCCTTTTCCTTCAGATGCACGCTGATTACCGCCTCTTCCTCCAGTTCGACACCATCCGGAAGAGTGATTTCCACAGGCAGCAATTCGTCTCCCGCGCCCATGCCTTCTGCATCGATCGATGCCCGGATATCCGAATCCTTCAGCTTTTCCAGCACGCCCGGTATGCCGTGCACCCGGATTATGAGTTCTGTCTGATCATAGGAAAGAGTCAGGTTTTCAGCCAGATTCTTTACTTCAATCTCATCCACGTCAATGGTCTTTTCCATTGTGGCGTCGGAGAGAATCGTCAGATAGACCGTCACAATCTCAGCCGTATTCTTCGCCGGGCGCATGTTCTCAGGCATGATATCCTGAAGATTAACTTCTGCGGCTATGTCAGCACTGGCGCCGGTGACATCGACCATTGTTCCCGGAATGGTCAGAGTATTCCCGTTGTCCTTCAGGACTTTCAGCGCATCACTGCTGCCTGCCACCGTGACAGTCTCCGGTGTTGTGGTGATGTTGGTCACCTTGTATCCTTCGGCGGGCTCTCCGCCGTATTCCACCTGCAGCGTGACATCACTCTGCTTCCGCCACAGCTCAACAGCCACGCGGATGCCGGTATCCCCGGTATTCAGCGTCAGATCGTCTTCTATTGTCTCAGGCGACATGGACTCCTGATTCTTATTCATCAGCACAATGGAAGCCTGCTTTGTGCCGCTCTGGGTCATTCCCGTTACATCAATATTCGCAATTACACTGTCAATGTTGTTGACAATGGATTCCGGCCCGTTGATCACGATCTGCTCCGGATCCGGCGTTGTCCTTCCGACTTCATAGTTCTGTCCCGGTATGGAATCGCCGGTATCGACCGTCACCGGAAACTCCTTGCTGGCAATGTTCTCGATCGTGATCGGGATGGCAGTCCGGGAAAGCGTAATATTGGAGGGAAGCACATTCCTGCAGTAAGCAGTCAGCGGCACCATGACCGGATCTCTCTCCAGATCGACGATCTGTGTCAGGTCGGCAGTCACGGAGATGTCATCCGCCCGGATACTCCGCAGCGTCGAGCGGTTGGCCTTCAGATAAACCATGACCGTCTTGTAGGAATCGTCTATGTGGAAAATCTGTTTGCCGTTTGTGATATACGATTCATTTTCCGTAGTAACCTTCACCTGGTAGGAAGAAGTCTCCAGGGGGTCATTTACCTCAACGACCACATACCAGATCACGACGGCGATCAGAACGGAAAGCAGCTTGAGGCCGATATTCTGACGAAGGATCTCAAGAAAGCGCTTTGGCACGACGTCCCCTCCTTCTCTTCAGTATATTGGCCCGCTCATCATAATATTTCTGGGCTTCCTGCAGGGCCTGGCGAAGTTCGCTGACAGAGATGCCCGGATGGAGCTTCCCGTCACGTGCAAAAGACACGTCGCCTGTTTCCTCTGAAACAATGATGACAAGCGCGTCACTGACTTCGCTGATGCCGACGCCGGCCCGGTGTCTGGTTCCAAACCGCTTGCTCAGCTCCATATTGTCCGAGAGGGGCAGATAGCAGGTCGCCGCGGCGATACGGTCCTGACGGATAATCACAGCGCCGTCATGCAGAGGTGTATTGTGTTCAAAAATATTTTCGATCAGCTGGCCGCTGACGACGGCGTCTACCGGAATGCCGGTGTTTTCAAATTCGCTGAGCTGGGTATCCCTTTCGAGCACGATCAGGGCGCCGGTCTTTACCTCACCCATTTCATAGCACGCCCGCGCCAGCTCACTGATAGTATGATCGCTGAACCTTTTGTTCTCTTCCGGAGCGCGGTTAAGAGACAGAAAGGACGCCAGCGGTATGCTGTGTCCCATCTGTTCCAGAACTTTACGGAGTTCCGGCTGAAAAATGATTACAACTGCAGTCATTGCTGCCATGCTGAGGTTGCCGATGAGCCAGATAATAACTTCCATCTGCAGGAAGTAGGCCACTGCCACAAACGCTATTATGAACAGAATTCCCTTGAGCAGCGTGTAGGCCCTGGTGTTTTTCACCAGAAGGATCAGGCGGTATACCAGCCATGAGATCAGAAGAATCTGTATGATGTCTATGACCTCAATCGCCTTGGGCGGGCGCAGCCAGGACAGCACATATACCTGTAACCAGCTTAAAAAAGCATCCATGTGCGATCTCCTTTAATTCACGGTCCCTTTTCGCGCGGTGCGCGCGGATTCTTTCCTGCTGCCTGCCCTCATTTTCACAGAATCTGCTTTGTCTCGTCCGTCACGGCGCTTTTTGTCACAGCGTCATCTGCAGGAGCTGCTTCCCGCAGAGAGGGGTACGGAATCGTCTCATCCGCCGAATACGGAATTGTCGCGTCTGTGGGAACCATCCTTTCAAGGGCAGGATAAATGGCTGTATTCCCGTCTGCCGCATCCGGCTCTTCTGCACCGTCATTATAGGGAGCCGTATCTTCTTCCGCGTAAGGGGCGCGGTCTTCCTCTTCGTACCGGGCCGGCGCCTCTCTGTAGCGGACGTCTTCTTCCGCATATCCGGCTTCCGCTTTTTCCCGGACCGGCGGTTCCGGCGCGGGCCTTCTTCTGCGGCGGGGCGCCCTTCCCTCATCATAATCGTCTTCCGCCGGTTCATCATCCAGGTCATACTGCGGTGTGGGAAGGATCTTCGGCACTACCTTGACATGGTAATAATATTTGTCATCCTCAAACTGCAGATATTCGCTCCCCGAATAATCCGCATTGTAGAAGAAAAACTCCAGAATCAGGGCAGCCAGTGCGGAAACCACGGTTCCGAATATAAGCGCGGATGTCTCGACCTCTGTCTCCAGGATTCCCGAGCCGGTCATCATGAGGAAAACATACAGAACGCTGCCTATGATAATGGCGATCTCCCAGGAATGCGAGCTGAGCAGTTTGCGGATTACCGTCACCACCAGCATGATAACCACAAACGTAATCATCATGAGGATAATATCCCTGGATACGAGTTCCTGCGGCATAGCCTGCAGAACATCGAGAAGGGATGTCGTGGCGGAGTTTTTCATCGGTTCAATAGAAGTCGAAACGATGTGAATAAACTGCCAGGAGATCAGACCGCACACCACGGAAATAGCGGATACCGGTCCGCACAGCAGTCCCGTCGTAAGCGGGATAAGCAGGGGGATGTCCAGCCGGAATGCCACAGGCGCCAGCAGCAGAATAATGGCATCCTTTGGCACAAAGCGGAAATACAGCAATGCCATCACAATATACAGGATCAGGGCAAAGCCGCCGACCTCCAGGCCCAGCCCGAAGCAGTGCGCGACAATCAGGATCGTTCCGATTACGACAATTCCGTTCAAAGGCAGAATCGCGCAGATTACTGCGAGAATCAGGATTACAAACAGATTGTTCAGTGCGTTCATATAACCCAGCTGGTCATTGATCGCGATAAAAATCAGCACGGCAAGCGCGAATTTGAGCACCGGCCGTATATAGACATCATAAGAGGCGTAAAAGGACTTGATTCCCTCACGCATTCTGGCTATTACATTCATCCCTTATTCCTCCCCCACTCTCTGCGGACTTTCTCCAGCACATCCTCTTCTCTGTACATGCGGCGCAGCCTGCCCAGCTGCCGCTCATATTCCGCAATGCGGGCTTCCGCGCGCACAAAGCGGATGCGGGCAACCGTATAGGCAATCACGGAATACACCCCCAGCATCAGCAGATAGCTGACGATGATGATCGCCAGGAGCGGCCTGAATTTCAGGTCATTCAGGTTTGCCAGCACAAAGTCCAGATGATACAGGGCAATCAGCGCCAGCAGCAGCACATAGGCTATCGTTGTCAGCAGGAAATTGCGGATCAGCGTAAAGCTGATGAAATCTCCCTGATAAAAGCGGTTGACCCGCAGTGCTCTGTCCCTGTTCCGCTGGCGGAATCTCGCCAGTGAGATCATCAGATGCAGTCGTTTTTCATCTGTCATGAATGTTCCTCTTCCCCGGTTATGATTGAGAATTAATCAGCTTATTGTAGCATACTTCCCTTCTTATGCAAAGGTTATTTTCCAAGTCCTCCAAAGAACAGGTATTTCTCAGGTCTCTCCGGAGGCGGCCGCAGCGCAGGCAAACCAGACCTTCCGGGCGCCTCCCCGGAGCAGCACCCCGGCGATTTCATCCAGCGTGCTTCCCGTCGTATAAATATCATCTGTCAGCAGAATCCCGGCCGGAATCTCTGCTCCGTCCCGGAGGCAAAACGCCCCGCGGACATTCTCCCTTCTCTCTGCAGGCGTCAGTCCCCGCTGCGGGCGGGTGCGCCTCACGCGGAGCACCGGCTCCGCGACAGGGATGCCGGACAGGCCGGACAGGCACCTGGCAAGCTCCTCTGCCTGATTGTAGCCGCGCTTCATCCACCTTCCCGTATGGACAGGGACCGGCACAATCACATCCGGCTTCCACCGGCAGATGCGCGCTTTCCCGGCATGCCATATGGAAGCCGCATAAAAGCCGGCATATTCCGCGCGCCCGGCATATTTCATCCGAAGCAGAGAAGCCTGAATGTCTCCCCGGTAGATATAGGGCGCAAAGCCCTGTTCAAAAAGATGGCGCCGTTTCCTGCAGTCCGCGCAGTACTCTTTCCGGAAGGCCTCACCGTCTCCCCATTCAGGAGACAGCTCCTGCGCCCGGGATTCCGCAAGCGGCCTTCCGCAGCACATACAGGCAGGACCTCCAAATGGCGGCACCTCTGCAGCGCAGCGCCGGCATACCAGCGGTTCCCTGCTGTTCAGCAGCCGGTCACACAGGGCACAGTGCCTGGGATACAGCCAGTCTGCTGTCAGTTGTTTCATTTCTGATCCTTTCTCCCCCGGATCACTCTTCCAGTCGTCTCTCTTTCTTTCGCTTACCGCATTTTCCCGGACTCTATGCCTGCGATCTCCCGTATTCTCTCAGCCAGGGTTGTATAGCGCATCTCCTCTGTCGCGTGATCAACCATGGCCTGAAAAATATCGGCGCTTCCGGTCAGCACCACACACTTTTTGGCTCTGGTAACAGCCGTATAGAGCAGGTTTCGCGTCTGCAGCATCTGCGGCACGCCCAGAAGAGGAATGACAACGGCCGGATATTCGCTTCCCTGCGCTTTGTGCACCGTCATCGCATAGGCCAGTTCCAGTTCATCCAGCTGACGGAAGGTATAGCTGATAATCTTTCCCTCTTCGTATTCCACTTCCATCATCTCATTCTGGAGATCAATTCTCCGGATGAATCCCACGTCTCCGTTGAACACGCCGCAGCCCTGCTGTACCGGTATTCCGTGCCGGCCGCGGATCTCCCACTCCAGCTGGTAGTTGTTCCGGATCTGCATTACCCGGTCACCCTCCCGGAACAGACCTTCAGCCGTCTCCTTCTCCGCCTTTGATCTGTCAGGCGGATTCAGATAGCTCTGCAGGAGCGCATTCAGGCTTTCGACACCGAGCGGACCCTTCCGGGTAGGCGTCAGCACCTGAATCTCAGCCGGGGAAGCCTTCACGTACCCCGGCAGTTTTTTTGAAACGAGATACAGCACAGCCTGCCGGATCACCTCGGCCTCATTCCGCCGGAGGAAAAAGAAATCACGGCTGTTGTTGTCCAGCCGCACGGGCTGGCCCGCATTGATTCTGTGCGCATTCACGACGATGTCGCTCTCCTGCGCCTGCCGGAAAATGTGCGTCAGCGTCACGACCGGAAAGCAATCCGAGCGGATCAGGTCACGCAGCACACTTCCGGGGCCAACGCTCGGAAGCTGGTTGCGGTCGCCCACAAGAATCAGCCTGGTCCCGGGCGCTACCGCCAGCAGAAGGGCATGCATCAGATACATGTCCACCATAGACATCTCATCAATGATAATGACGTCCGACTCCAGCGGATTGTCGGCGTTCCGCTCAAACCGGATCTCCTCCATCGTATCGTCGCTGACGGCCGACAACTCCAACAGGCGGTGTATCGTAGCCGCTTCGTATCCGGTCGCCTCTGTCATCCTCTTGGCCGCTCTTCCTGTCGGGGCTGCCAGTGAGACCGTCTTTTTCTCTGCCCTGAAATAACGGATCATTGTGTTGATCGTCGTCGTTTTTCCCGTCCCCGGGCCTCCGGTCACTATGAGCAGCCCGCAGCAGGCCGCTTTTCTGACCGCTTCCCGCTGAAGCGGATCCAGGGTGATCCGGTCCTTTTTCTCAAGTGCGCGGATGCGGGCGTCCACACGGTCTTCATCCTCGCCGGTGAGCAGATTCAGTTCATACAGCATACGCGCCGCATTCAGTTCCAGGTGATAGGCCTGGGCGGAATATACCAGTCTCTGCGGTTCTTCCTCTTCCCCGGGAGCGGTTTTTATGACAATCTTCCGGTCAATGGCAAGGTCCATCAGGTATTTTTCCATCTCCTCCGCCCCGGTTCCCAGCAGCTCTGACGCCTGACGCAGCAGGACGTCGGCAGGCAGATACAGATGGCCCTGCGCCCCCGCCTGACTCAGTATATAGCACAGGCCGCTGCGAATGCGGAATTCGGAATCCGGACGGATCCCCACCTTATGTGCTATCTCATCCGCAATGCGGAAGCCGATGCCCCTGATGTCCTCTGCGAGGCGGTAAGGATTCTCTTTCAGTACCTGATAGAGCTGGTCCTGGTACTGTTCATAGATTTTGACGCTCATCGCCAGGGATATGCCGTACTGTGCCAGAAAGATCATGGCATTCTGCATGTGCGCCTTTTCTTCAGTCTGCGCGGCAATATCACGCGCCTTCTTCTCGCTGATTCCCTTGACCTCGGCCAGGCGTTCCGGCTCCTCCTCCAGAATCCGCAGAGTGTCCTCCCCGAACTTTTTCACAATACGGCCCGCCAGTGAAGGGCC
>CADBNA010000207.1 GCA_902795835.1 uncultured Lachnospiraceae bacterium
CGCCGGTACTTAGTGAAAACAAGTGCGTAAGCACGAAGTTTGAGCTTAGTACCGCTGCGGCGAGGCGCTGAACGTCCGGGGGACGTTCGTTTAGCGCGGACCGAAGCGGAGCGTAGACAAGAGCGCAAGCGTTTTCCGAAAGAATATATATGCACGAAGCTGCTGAGTGCGGCAGCCCCTGCCGTTTAATTTAACCGCCTAAAAATAACCTGTGCTCAGCGCTTCTTTGAAGCCTGTTTTCCAAGCACGCCGATGCCTTCGATTACGAGGATCACTGCCAGGATAACCATTGCTGCCGCAAAGACAAGCTGGAAGTAATCGCCCCAGGCTGCTCCGCCGCCGCCGATCAGGCCGATCTTGGTCTTGATCGTCAGGACCAGGCTGGTCAGTGTTGCACAGAGCATGAATGCCATCGGGAAGTAGAACATCTTATTGTTTTTGCCGACTTCTCCCAGCCAGGTGCATACTGCCAGGAGAGCGATGCCTGCAAGCAGCTGGTTGGCAGCGCCGAACAGACCCCAGATCTGGCTCAGGCTCAGTCCGCCCAGGACGCAGCCGACGATAACCATGAATGCTGTGCCGACGATCGGGTGGGCCAAGAGTTTGCGGATACCGGTGGCATCCTGCCAGGAGGCCTCATCTTCCTTCAGGAAGAGCTCGCCGAACATGAAACGGCTCAGACGTGTGCCGGTGTCAAGCGATGTCAGAGCGAATACGGAAACAGCCAGCGTCAGCAGAGCTGCGATTACGGGATTGTCATGGAACATGGCGGCAATACCTTTCGCAAATGCTGTGGCCGGGGAGCCGAGATCCGCATTGTAGCCGGCAGAGATCATACCGACAGCAATGAGGGAGATAACGCCCAGAGCGGATTCAATCAGCATGGAGCCGTATCCGATTGCCTTAGCGTGCGCTTCGGACGCAAGCTGCTTGGAAGAAGTACCGGTCGAAATCAGAGAATGGAAGCCGGAGCATGCGCCGCAGGCAACTGTAATGAACAGGGCCGGGAACAGGGTGCTGCCGTTTGCGAGCTTCCAGCCGTTAAATGCCGGGAGCTGGAAGGTTGCGCTTCCCGTGAAAGCCGAATAGAAGATACCTGCAATGGCGATGATCATCATCGCATACAGCAGGAAGCTGGAAAGGTAGTCACGCGGCTGCAGCATAATCCACACCGGGATCAGGGATGCAACCGTGATATAAAGGCCGATAACGACAATCCATGCCGTTCTGCCCATGGCCAGACCGACGTTCAGGCCGATCACCAGAGATACGATAATGCCGATGATGCCGATCACAGTGGCGGGACCGGTCTTCAGACCGACACGGTTTGTCAGGATACCGTAGACAATAGCCAGAATGATAAACAGAACGGAAATCATAGCCGTTGTCTGGTTGTTGTTCGGGCCGACTACAAAGCCTGCCTGTCCGGCATCAGCTGCCGTGAAGAAGGTGCCTGCCACGACATTTACGAAAGATGCGATAACCAGGATCAGAACCAGCAGAGCAAAAACGATAAACAGGCGTTTTGCGCGTTTTCCCATAGAGTCTGCGATGATCTCACCGACGGACTTTCCGTCATGCCGGATTGATGCAAACAGAGAACCGAAATCCTGAAGTCCTCCAAAGAAAATACCGCCGATAACACACCACAGGAATACGGGAACCCATCCGAAAACGGAAGCCTGGATCGGGCCATTGATCGGGCCTGCTCCTGCGATGGATGAGAAATGATGTCCCATCAGGACTGCCGGAGGAGCCGCCACATAGTCAACGCCATCCTCCTTTGTGACTGCAGGCGTCTTTTTGGAAGGATCGACACCCCACTCTTTTGCAAGCCAGCTGCCGTAGGTCACATAGCCGATGACCAGTAAGGCAATGGCCGCGAGAATAATCAGTAATGCTGTCATGTTTCTCTCTCTCCTTTTGAAAACTGTTAGCTTCTTGCAGTCAGGAATTTCCCGGCTACTCTTTGTTTCCTATATTGCCAAGAAGCTTTGCCAGGTCGGCACCCAGGCGGTTATGGACTGCCCTCCCGGCTTCCGCTTCAATAACAACCAGACGATAATTGCTCCAGCCCCGCAGACCGAACCGGTAGCTTCTGGAATGACTGCGGGAACGAATCAGCCGTATACAGTCCGGACTGATCCTGTTTGTGAGAATCACCAGCGCCACATCCGTCTGCTTGTGACCGGGACCGGGCACTGTCCTCGACATCCCTGTCTCCCAGGCAGCCTTGTCCAGGCGCTCGAATGTATCTGCATCCAGGTTCTCCTCCAGGGCAAAAAACACATACTCCCCGGAATCACTCTGGGAAATCCGGGCGGCCCGGATCAGAAAATACTGCTCATCATGCGTAAAAAAAGCCGCTTCGGCAGCAAACGGGACTGTGGGATTCTCTCTTTCTATATTGTAATATCTTTCAAAGGAACGCAGCACCTTGTCCAGTGCGTCCGGCAGGAACATGCACGAATCTCCCTTCTGGTTTGCTTTCTTTACTCCTGTGCTGCCGCAGGAGGCGCAGAAAAGTCAGCCCCCGGAATTCTGGTTCCGAGCAGGCGCATCACCTCTTTGGCCGCACGGGTATCCGGCAGCGGAATCTGGGCAAGCTCACCCTCTTCGTTGTGAATCACCAGATTCTCCATCTGCAGCTCACCCCGGCCGCAGCACATCCTCGCC
>CADBNA010000208.1 GCA_902795835.1 uncultured Lachnospiraceae bacterium
CTCTGGTCTCCGCTTCGCTTCGGTCGGCGCTAAGCGAACGTCCACCGGACGTTCAGCGCCCTCGCGTAGCGGTACTAAAGCTCAAGCGGGCTTTCGCTAAGTACCGACGCTGCGGATGTTTCCGTAGGGATCTTTATGTGCCGGAGCTGCTTCATTCTGTGGCCCCGGAAGCAGGTTCAAGGGAGAAGACGAATTCGGTGCCTACCCCTACCGTGCTGACAACGGAAATATTCTGGTGGTGCTGGTTGATGATTTCGCGCACGATGGCCAGTCCGAGGCCGTTGCCTTTCCGTTCGCGTCCGCGGGCGGCATCTGTTTTGTAGAAGCGCTCCCAGATCTTCCCGAGGGATGAGCTGGGGATGCCGACGCCGTGGTCTTTGACGGAGACGAATACTTTGCCGTGGCGGATGTCTGTCTCGATATGGATCGTGGAGCCGTCTTTGCTGAATTTGACCGCATTGTCTATCAGATTGTAGAGGACCTGCTGGATCTTGCCGAGATCTGCCGATACAAAGAGCTGTTCACCGGTCAGCAGCAGTTCAATCGATATTTTGCGACTTGTGCAGGTGCCTTCAAAGGAGGCTGCCGTATCCCGGATTACTTCATTAATATCAAAATCTGTTATGTCCAGAAGACTGCCTTTCTGGTCAATGCTGTTCAGCGTCAGGATGCCGTTGGTCAGTGTAGTCAGCCGCTCTGTCTCGGCAAGAACAATCCGCAGGTATTTCTCTCTCATTTCGGGGGGAATGGTGCCGTCCAGGATTGCCTCGACGTACCCTTTGATGGAAGTCAGGGGAGAGCGGAAGTCATGCGATACATTGGCAATAAAGCGGCGCTGATAATCCCCCACTTTTTTCATCTCATCCGACATAAAGTTCAGTGAGGAAGCCATGGTTCCCAGTTCGTCCTCTGACGAGACGGGAATAGTGTAATCCAGATGGCCGGCCGCAAATTCCCGCGTGCCTGTCGTGATTTTTTTCAGGGGGCGCAGTACGGTGACGTACAGAGGGATGAACGCGGACAGGGAGATCAGGTACAGAATGAGAAACAGAAAATGGATGATTGCGAGAACCTTTTCCCGCCTGCGGTACAGAACGTCCAGGGCAGAATGAAAAGCCACATATCCGCGGATATTCAGGTTTCCGGTGACGGGAACCATGACGCTGAGCCGGTCTGAGGGGTAGTAATTAAAGAATGTCCCGACACTGTAATAGCCCCTGCCCAGGGCAACCGGGTCAAAACCGGAGAGCTGTTCCGGCCGGTCCGGATGGTACTCCGTGCCGGTATTCAGCAGGATGCTGCCTTCGGAGCTGATCAGCCAGATGTCGCAGTCCTGATAGGAGGCCAGTGAGCGCAGGGACTCATACAGATCCGCGATGTCCGAGGCTTCCCGCAGTGACAGAAGTATGCCCGAGTCGGCGATCCTTGACGCCCCGTTGTACATTCTGCGCCCTTCGGCGTCAAATACCTGTTTCTGGACGATGCGGGATCCAAGGGTGGAAATCAGCGTGAAACCCACGATGCCGATCACGACATAAATCATTATAAATTTTGTGATCAGTCTGTTTCTCATTTCCCTTCCCGCTATCTGACTTCAAACTTATAGCCGATTCCCCAGACGGTGCTGATGGACCAGTGCGGATTGTCGCTGATTTTTTCACGAAGACGTTTGATGTGAACGTCTACGGTGCGGGTATCGCCCACGTATTCATACCCCCAGATATGATCGAGGAGCTGCTCCCGTGTGAATACCTGATTCGGCTGGGAAGCCAGAAAGTACAGGAGCTCCAGTTCCTTGGGCGGCATGTCCAGTGTTTTTCCGCGGTATGTGACAGAATAGTTGGTCTGATTGATGATGAGATCCGGAAACTCGGCAATTTTGACAGGTGATTTTTCTGATGCCGCGGATGCCGCCGGAGACTGCTGAAACCGGCGCAGGACAGCCCGGACTCTGGCGACGAGTTCCTTGGAATCAAAAGGCTTGATAATGTAGTCATCAGCCCCCATTTCCAGGCCCAGAACCTTGTCGAAGACTTCACCCTTCGCAGAGAGCATGATAATCGGGACATTGGAAGTGCGGCGAACCTCCCGGCACACTTCGTAGCCGTCTCTGCCCGGCAGCATCAGGTCAAGAAGAATAAGATTCGGCTGAAAAGAGGATACGGCTCTCAGCGCCTCGTCACCATCTCCGGCAATTTCACACTCATAACACTCTTTTGTGAGATACAGAGAAATAAGCTCCGCTATGTTGCTGTCATCGTCCACGATCAGGATTCTCTGTTTGGCTGCCACAGTCAGACCTCCCATCTGCTATTTTTTCAACTTCACGATTGTAACGCCGGCGTCGCCTTCTCCGAATTCTCCCAGATGAAACTCCGACACATGTCTGTGCCTGCGGAGATAGTTGTGGATGCCTTTGCGGAGAGCACCGGTGCCTTTGCCGTGGATCACGCGGACGCTGGAAAGATGTGCCAGATACGCGTCATCCAGATATTTGTCGAGCTCGGCCACCGCTTCGTCTACCGTTTTTCCCAGAAGGTTTATCTCTGATGATACAGAGTAGGATTTGGACATTTTCAGCCTGCCGGTGCCGGTCTTTTTCAGAGCGGGCGTGCTGATCACTTCCTCATCGATGAGCTCCAGGTCCGAAATGTTCACTTTGGAGCGGATGATGCCGCACTGCACAAAAAGATTGCCTTTTGCGTCCGGCAGGCTGCTGACGGTTCCGTTCAGGTTCATGCTCAGAATCCGTACGGAATCTCCCAGATGCAGCTGGCCCGGGGCAGGTTTTCTGCCGCCCGTCTCCGGCGTGCGCAGGGCTGTTTTCTGCTGCGCGTCAGACAGCTTTTCCCGCAGCGCTGTCCGGCGGCGCTCCATTTCGGAAGAACTGATTCCTTCTTTTCCGAAACGCCGGAAATCCTTCATGGTCTGATCGGCGTAATCCTTGGCCTCCTGCAGAACCAGGCGGGCATCTTCATTGGCCTTTCTGATAATCTTTTCCCGCTGTTCTTCCAGACGGCGGACAGACTCTTCCAGCTTCTTTTCCCGCTCAGCCAGTTCCGCTTCCCGCCTGGCAGAGGTCTCATCCCGGGACTCCAGCTCCCGGCGGCTCTGCTCCAGGCTTGACAGGATATCCTCGAAGGACTCATCCTGTTCGCTGATCTGCTCACGGGCTTCATCGATGATATAAGACGGCAGCCCCAGCTTTTCGGAAATGGCAAAGGCATTGCTTTTGCCGGGAATGCCGATCAGCAGACGGTAGGTCGGCCGGAGTGTGGCCACATCAAATTCGCAGCTGGCATTCTGTACGCCGGGCGTTGACAGGGCAAAAGCTTTCAGCTCGCTGTAGTGCGTAGTGGCCATGGTGCGGATTCCCTGACGGTGCAGGAAGGAGAGTATGGCTACGGCAAGAGCAGCGCCTTCGACGGGATCTGTGCCCGCTCCGAGCTCGTCAAACAGGACAAGGGAGTCCGTGGCGGCTTCTTCCAGAAATGAGACAATATTGGTCATATGGGAAGAAAAGGTACTCAGGGACTGTTCAATGCTCTGTTCATCTCCTATGTCTGCGTACACTTCCGGAAAAACAGCCAGTTCCGACCTGTCCCCGGCAGGAATATGAAGACCGGACTGGCCCATGAGCGCAAGCAGACCCGTTGTTTTCAGCGTCACGGTCTTGCCGCCGGTATTCGGACCGGTGATGATCAGGAGATCATAGGTATCGCCCAGTTCCACATCTATCGGTACGACTGCTTTCCGGTCGATCAGCGGATGGCGCGCCTGACGGAGGCGTATGCGCCGGTCCGTGTTGAAGACGGGCTCGGAAGCCTTCATATCCAGAGAGAGCTTTGCCCGTGCAAAGATAAAATCCAGTTCCGCCATGTTTTCGAGATCCAGCTCCAGCGATTCCGAAGAAAGCGCTGCCCGGCTGCTCAGCTCCGCGAGAACAGCTTCGATCTCCTCGGCTTCTCTGGCACGGAGCTCCCGTATCTCATTATTCAGGCGCACAACGGTCATGGGTTCGATAAAGAGAGTGGCGCCGGTAGAAGACTGGTCATGGACCATCCCCGGAACGGAGGAACGGTATTCTGCCTTTACAGGGAGACAGTAGCGGCCGTCCCGGAGAGTGATTACGGCATCCTGCAGGCAGCTGCGGAGACTGCCGTTGATCATACCGTTGAGCTGGGAGTGAATCCGGTCTCCGGCTATGCGGATCGAACGGCGGACCTGACGCAGGCCGGGACTGGCATCATCACTGATCTCATCCGGTGCGGGAATGCAGCGCCGGATTTCGGATGAAAGCGGATGGACAGGCTCCAGAAGGGCAAAAAACGAATCCAGGGAGTCCTCTTCGGCATCAGCAGAGTCACTGCGGCCGTATGCCTTTATCCTGCCGGCATTTTCCAGAAGGGCGGCAATTGTCAGCAGTTCTTCGGCATGCAGAATTCCCCCGACGCGCAGACGCAGAAGCATCGGACGGATATCCCGGACATTTCCGAATGAAGGACTTCCTTTCCGGAAGATCCTGCTGCAGGCATCGGTGGTCTGGCGCTGGCGCTGCCGGATCTCATACAGATCGGAAAAGGGACGCAGCGCCCTGCAGCGGTTTGCGCCTTCCTGCGAAGTGGCCAGAGCGGCCAGCTGCTCCAGTATCCTGTCATATTCCAGTATCCTGATTGCTTTTTCATTCATGGGATTTGGCGTTCCTTTCTGAAAATATTGTAACCTAAACAGAGGGCTATTGCAAATGTGCGCGGCATATGTTTTCGTAAATTGTTCATGAATTGTTCATATATGCATGATAAACTGATTCTGTCTCTGAGTGCGGAGCAATCTGTAATCTGCTTTTGGTGACAGAGTCATTGTATGATTTCCATCAGACAATATCTTCCCTTACAGGAGAAAAGCATGGATAATGACAGAAACAGAGAAGCCGGTTCTGCTCCGGGGCCTGCATACGCCGGGCAGGAGCACGATCAGGAGTATCAGTTTCTCAATCAGACCATCCGGAAGAAGCCGGTTGACCGCAGGGCTATAGCGCTGCGTTCTTTGTCGATAATCTTTGGCGCCGTTCTGTTCGGTATTATTGCGGCGCTGTTTTTTGTTATGTCTGTGCGGCTTGCCGGCGGTATACCGGGTTTCGTCGCAGAGGACCCGAAGATTTCGATTCCGGCAGATGAAGAGCCGCAGAATGCGCAGCACGATGCCGCCTTCGGTGAAGAGGCTGCTGTCTCGGCCCCGGAAGACGCAGACGGAGAGATGCCGCCTTCTGCAGAACAGGAGGCAGCTGATTACCCGCCTTCTGCGGATCTCCCCGTTCTGGCCGAACTTCAGGAAACGCCGGTTTCCCAGATTGCAGAGCTGCAGGAAACAGAAACGGAAGCCCTGCCTCCTGATATTTTTCAGGATGTCAGCATAATGTCCGGACAGTCAGACCTGCCGGATGAAACAGATAAAGATGACGCAAGGTCTGAAGCAGAGCCCGGCGGAGCCGATGAGGATACGGAGACTGCAGCAGAACCGATGCTGAGCCTGCAGGCTTACCGCACCCTGTTCCGGGATATGCTGACGGTTGCGGACGGACCGGAGCATGCGATTGTCCGGGTAACCGGCATCAGCAGCGAAATGGACTTTTTTAATCAGAATTACGAGAACACAAATCAGATA
>CADBNA010000209.1 GCA_902795835.1 uncultured Lachnospiraceae bacterium
CATTTTTCCTGTCCACAGTGCAATTTCAGCGTCCATGAAATAGGGATGTCTGACAAAATCCGTGTCCACTTTTCGGGGTACAGTTTAGACACCGGCCTGACAAAATGACAAAACTCTCCGATCCGGAATATTGTCATATTGTCAGGCCGACACGGTCGTTATCCTCCTGATCGGGTCACCGTCCGGATTAGCGGAGGGTGTGTTTGTCGGGGGGGGTTAATCAGCATTCCGGATACGAAGAATCACGATATTGTAGTCCACCAGGGGAATGTAACGCATGTCTGAGGCCGCTCCGGAGACAATTCTTAATCCAATATTTCTGGAAGGATCCTGAGATGAGGTTTGAAATTGTCTGACATATTGCTCCGGATTAAACAGTTTCCCGCCGTCTCGGAAACGCAGAATCAGTTCACTGTTCCGACAGGCGGCGCGAATATCCACACCGCTGTTAACCGTTGAGGCATATCCCCATCGGAGTGTATTGCATGCCAGCTCCTCCACACAGAGTGCGGCGATGTTACAGGTTCTGAAAGAAAGTCCTTTCACACGGAAGGACGTTCGCAGCTTTTCTGAGAACGCGATGATCTCCTCTGTCGTATATAAGGTCGCTTCCAGAAAAGCATCTGTTTCTTCAGCAGGGGGAGGAGAAAACAGACTGCTTTTTTCGCCGTCTGAAGCAGTCAGGCGGGGACAGAAAAACAGCGCCAGCAGAACGAGTACAAAACTTCCGGCGAGACGTCCATACCATAAACTGCTCAGCCCTATGAACCGGCTCAGGATCCAGGATAAAGCCAAAGCAACCGTGCCTCCGTCCAGGATGCCCAATACAGAGGAACGAAGAATTTTGCCACGGATGATCAGCTGCGCCTCTGTCATCTGGCAAAAGCACATAAACGGCAGCGACATCGCAAGAACGCGAAGATATGGCAATGTCATGCTCAGAAGTGGCAGATCTCCTCCCGAGCAGAAAACAGCAAGAGATCCGGACGCGGCAAAAAACAGAAATGCATACGCTGCACAGGGAAAGAAGGAATACCAGACACCCAGCAGGAAAACGGTATGAAGGGCACGAGAATCTGCTTCCCCGGCAGAAACACTTCCGAGAGTCATGCAGGTGCCGCTTACAGCCATCACAGCGGGAAGAAGAAAAACCCAGACAGAGTTGCCTATTGCAAGAACGGCTACGGCGTTTTCCCCTCCGAGGAGGGAGGCAAGCCGGTTGAGGAGAATACCGGTGAAAAATGAAAAGATTTCACGCAGCATCATCGGAAATCCTTCTGAGAGCCGCGGGAGCTGTTTCAGCGAAGGCCTGCCCCCGGCAGATGGACGCAGGACAGTCTGGGGATTGCGAAAATGCAGTAAAAGCACAAGCAACTCACCATAGCAACTCAAGGTGGTGGCCAGCGCCATACCTGCCATTCCGCCATGAAACAGCAGCACATTCATCATATCGCCGCTCAGATTGATGACGGCTGCAATTTGAATCGCAAAGGGAGACCGTTTCGCATCTCCATCCATTTGCATAACAGGATGAAGAACAGGACAAAGCATCATCGGGAAAGCGGCAGGCGCCAGCCATAACAGGTAAGCTGAGGCAAGGGAGAGGGTCTTTTCAGCATAATGTGCCTGACCACCCAACATAACAAGTGCGGGGCTGCGTAAAGCCGTCAGCAGCAGAACAAACGGAACCGCCGAAATCAAGCCGGACGAGAGCAGATAAAAAATGCATCGGTCAGCACTGTCCAAGTCCCCTTTGCCTATATATTTACCCAGATTGACCTGAGCAGAGCTTCGCAGCAGGACGGGGATAAAGTTCAGCAGGGAATAGATCGGGAAAACGAGACCAAAAGCTGCAGCGGCCTGACCACCCAGAAAGTGACTGATGATCATTCCGTCTGCAGCTGTATTGATCATGAGCGTCATTGCACCGAGATAGTTCTGGAAAACACAGCGGTGAAACATCCGACGAAGGATGACTTCTCCGTTGTTTCGATGATTGATGTCCATGGCTGTTAAAGAGGACGGATGCGATTCAGAATCCGAACAACATTATAGATCAGAAATACTTCGATGGGAAAGTTGATCGCTTCTTTCGGAATGCTGGCTAAAAACACTACTTTGAAGGTCATACCGTAAAAAACACTCAGCCAGAAGCAGTTGAGAAGAAGACTGATGAAAACAGTTTTCAGGAGATGAGAAAAGGCTATGCGCAGCGCAAGTCCTTTTGTCCCCGCGTAAAACACACTCTTCCGGCATGTTTTATTATCCCACCATTTCCGATACAGGAACAGGCCGTAAATCATCCCCATCAGAGCGGTACTGATCGTAAAACCCGGGAAAAAGGGCCCTTTCGGCGCAACAAAAAAGCCGCAAATATCGACGAGCGCACCGATGAGCATTCCGATCCAGGGCCCAAATAAGTATCCCCCTGCAGCAATCGGAAGGCCTGTAAGGGTGATCTCCGTCACCGTTGAGAGGGGAATACGAAAAAGGGACAGGACTACCCCCAATGCAATCAGCAAGGCGCTTGCTGTAAGAACTGATATGTTCGTTTTTAATTGGTTCATGGAAACACACTCTTTCCTGGTGGCTGCAGGTTGATTTTCAGAATGGAATTCTGTGTTGCCTGCCTAATCTTACCACAGCTTCGCGGTCCTGTAAAACAAAAACCACCTGCACAGGGAATTGTCCTCTGTGCATCCGGTTTCTGAATGAGAGAATTTGATTTTTCAGTGACGATCGGCCATTTGCAGGATTCACCGGTGGATTCTGGATGGACAGACCTTTCAGCTCAGCCGGGATGACAGAAAAGAACCGTACGCAACATTTTTTCGTGACTTTCGACGGCAGACAGTGTAAAATGAACATGCCGACAACGATACCACAGGCTGAAAGCTAGCCGGGTTTACTTCTCACAAAAAGACTTTTAATCTTTTCAATCCGGCGATATCATCAGCCTTTCCTTAAGCAGGCAGGGCACACGGCAAGCTAACCGGGTTTACTTCATAACATCCACCAATGTAATCCGATGATTTCTGCGGTGCGCCCTGTCACAGGTTTGGAGGACAGCAATGGACCAACGATACAAAGAATATCTTTTCAGAAAGAATATCCTGGTTTCGGAACAGGCGGAGGAGGACGGCAGCAGTCTTGATGTTTTATATGCACTGGTAAAACAGTTTGGAATCCGCGTGGTTTCCGGCGGGGAACTGGCCACACGGGATATGCTTCCCTTTTCGGAGAGCATGCTGGGAATTCATGTTCCGGAGCCTTTTTATCGTGGCTTTCCACAGAGTGTCCGGGCGCTTTCTCCGGACCAGCTGCTCTATGATCAGCTGCTGCATTATACGCTGACCTACGGG
>CADBNA010000210.1 GCA_902795835.1 uncultured Lachnospiraceae bacterium
CAGAATAATGATATCCGGGTCATTCAGCAGCCATTTGGAAATAACTACTTTCTGCTGGTTTCCTCCGGACAGATTATTGACGATCTCGTCTCCGGAAGGGGTTTTGATCTTCAGTTTTTCGATATAATCCGCAGAAAGCTTCCGCGCCTTTGCCTTACTGTACAGGCCATTGTTCAGCGTTTTGCGGATTGCGACCATGGCAATATTGTCGTTGACGGTGCCGGACAGATTCAGGCCCGTACCCTTGCGGTCCTCCGTCACCAGAGCCACACCCTCCTTGATGATATCGGCCGGAGAATGAACGTGAATCTTTTTCCCTTTTACGATTATCTCTCCTCCGGACAGACGGTGCATACCGAAAATGCCTTCTACCAACTCGCTCCGGCCGGCGCCTACCAGTCCGCCGATGCCGAGAATCTCACCGGCTCTGACGGAAATGCTGACATCCTTCACCCTGTTGTCCGCCCGGGTAATATGCTTCGCCTCAAAAATGGTATCACCGATCTGCGCATCCAGCTTCGGGAAGACATCGGTAATCTCCCGTCCGACCATCATCCGGATCAGGGCAGCTTCATCCAGCTCCTGTGTGCTGCCGCAGCCGATATACTTTCCGTCGCGGTAGACGGTTACCGTATCGCAGATGGAGAAAATCTCATCCATGCGATGGGAAATATAGATGATGGCAACGCCCTGTTCCTTAAGCCGGCGGATATGCCCGAACAGAAGCTCTACCTCCCTGTCCGTAATGGCCGCAGTGGGCTCGTCCATGACAATTACTCTGGCATTGACAGAAATTGCCTTGATAATCTCGATCAGCTGACACTGTGCTACCGTCAGGTGACGAAGCGTCTCTGTAGGCGATACATGGAGGCCGCATTCGGCGATCAGCCGGCGGGACTCCTCTATCTCGGCCTTCTTGTCCACCAGACCATGATGCCGGATTTCCCGTCCGACAAAAATATTCTCATATACGGTCATGTCCAGGATCGGGTTCAGTTCCTGATGAATCATGGCAACTCCCGTGTCCATGGCCTCCTTCGGGTTGTGAACCGTATACGGCTGTCCGTTGAAAGTGATCGAACCGCCGGGGTCCATCGTATAGATGCCCATCAGAATCTTCATCAGCGTCGACTTGCCGGCTCCGTTTTCGCCCATCAATGCGTGAACCTCACCGGGGCGCACCTGGAGCTGCACATTATCCAGAGCTTTAACGCCCGGAAAAGTCTTGCTGATATTCTGCATATCCAGTATGTATTCCATGCTCCCTCCCTTCTGAAACTATAAAAATGCCGATGCTTTCACGCATACTGCTGCATGTTAGATTATTATACCCTTTTACCGCGCAAAAGACAATCAGGCACAAACATAAAAACCGGCATGCGGTAAGGCATCGCGGCAGATTCTGACGATTGCCGCCGAATGCGGCCGGGCTGCGTCAGACGATTCAGATCCGCATCGCATTCCGCCAAAAAGGGGACAGGGGTCAGACCCCTGTCTCCTCACCGAAAAATCTCATTTCTCAGACTCTGCCCGCGGCGGCCACGCAAAAAGGAGACAGAGGTCTGACCCCTGTCTCCTTCTGTCTCCAGCTTACTTTGATATATGCGGTAATCCGGATCAGCCAAGCAGTTCTCTTTCAATCCGCTCTCTGGCTTCCGGTGCCTGTACATCCATCTTCTCCGGGAATCCAAAGTAGGAAACACAGGCAATATTGTCTCCGCCGACCTTCGGGGCATCCTGCTTCAGCTGCTTGTTCGCAAAATCCATATCCCGCAGCGTCTCGAAAATACCGTCGAAGTCTACCTCGCCCTCGCCCATGGCTGTGTGCTGATGAATGGTGACATCGGCATGGCCGCGCTGATTGAGCCACGGCGGATTCAGGATATAGCGGCAGTCCTTTGTCTGGTTCCAGGTATCTGCAAACAGAACATGGGTCAGTTCATCACCTGCATACCGCAGCATATGTCTCACGTCGCCTTTTCCCTGGTCGTAGAAGAAGCCATGGGATGTGCTGTATACATAGCCCAGGTTCGGAGACCGGAAAGATTTGACGATATCACAGGCCTCATCGTTCAGCTCGACAAAATCATAGGGATGAGACTGCAGCTCCACACGCAGGCCTTCTCTCTCGATAATCGGCAGCAGCTCTTCCATAGACCGGAAAAACATTCCGTTGCAGATCTCCTGCTGATTCGGGTCGCCGGAAAACTCCGTGTTGATGACCGGCACGCCCATGTTGACGGCAATCTCAATCATCCTTTTCCAGTTGGCTACAGCATGCTGTCTCTGCTCCTCTGTGGGGCCGGACCAGCGGTATACAACTATAAAGGAAGAAATTTCCACACCGGTTTCCTTCAGAGCCTGCCGGTACTCCGCCTCACACTCTTTGGAAAACAGGGGGTGCTTATAGAACGGATTAATACGCGGATGGGGAGACTGCTCAATATACTTATATCCCCAGTCTGCCACCTTGTGCACCATCGTATTGATATCAAACTGCTTTGCCAGCACATCTACATCAAATGCTATCTTCATTCAGAACCTCTCTTTTCTGATACCAAAACGGTAACATAACGGTTTTCGTTGACAGTCTGCGCTCAGTTCCCCTTACCAATGCAGCGAGCCTGATTCCGCGTCGTGCGTCTGCCTGGTTTCAGCGCTGCAGCGCTATATTCATTTTATTTATAAAAATCCGGCTTGTCAACGGTCACGACCTTCTCGATCTGCCCGCTCTGCTGTGCTTTCACCAGCGCATCGGCAGTAACGGCGGCCAGGTATCCGTCCCATGTATTCGGGCCTTCGATGACATCCTTTTCCGCGCAGTCAACCCAGTTCTGGATCTCCTCATCATAGGCATCCTTAAACAGGACGAAGCAGTCGGTCGTCACTTCGGTCGTCAGCTTCGCATCCTTCTTTACAGACATGGCCATCGGTGTGCCCATCTTCATGGAAGCTCTTTCTGTGACGACTTCACAGTTGATATCATATCCGAACTGGCAGTTGACAAAGCACTCTACGTCAATCACAATGCCGCTCTTCGTGCGCATGATCATGATCTGCGGATCTTTGCACTTGTCATGTGTCAGAGAGGTCTGTTTCGGCATTATAACCTGAACACTGTCATAATCGTCGTTCACCATCCAGTGACAGAGGTCAATCTCATGGATTACCGTATCCGTCACGGCCATGGGTGTATCATAGCTGGTCGGAACCGTCGGATTCCGGTGTGTGCAGTGCATCATCAACGGCTCACCGTATTCGCCGGTAGCGATAGCGTCCTTGATCTGAATATAGCCCTTGTGGTAACGGCGCATGAAACCAAGCTGGATCAGATGTCTGCCGGAAGCGACTTCCGCATCCATGACCTTCTTGCAGTCGTCAGCCGTAGTGCACAGAGGTTTCTCACAGAAAACTCTCTTGCCGAGCCGGATCGCCTCAAGCAGATCATCACAGTGTGCAAATCCCGGAGAAACAATGACAACAGCTTCAACTTCCGGATCATTGATCAGATCCTTGCCGCTGGTGTATACATGGCAGTCAGCGCCGGCTATTTTCGCAGCCGCCTTCGCACCTTCTTCAAAAACATCTGAAACCGCAACAACTTTTGCACCCTGCGTCTTGTTGGTGATTCTGTCAATATGACTCTTACCCATTCCGCCGCAGCCGATCACGCCTACTTTTAACATGCTTTTTTCTCCTTTTCATAAAATAATATGCCAGCAGTTATGTGTACGTTTATTAGATTAACTTGATTATAACACAGCGTGCACGTGCACGCAAGTGTTTTTTCTGCTTTTTTTAAGTCAATAATTCTCGAAAGGATAGCTAAAATCTGGCTTTTGGCAGCCTGAGTCACACACCGCTCGTTTCACAGCACTGCGTTGAAGAATGATCGTTGATATTTATGTTTTGAGTCATTTTTCGCCCGCCTTGCAGTGCTGGGTGAATGACTAAGATTCTGACATTTGTTGTTTTGAGTCATATCTCCCGCCGCTCGCTTTATGCCTGTTTGAGCCGCCGGACGATTGGGAAAGCGGAGCAGACGCACAAAGAGATGCCATGTCTCTTCCTGGCAATCATCTTAGTACACCAACCAATCATTCAGGAGTAAAAAGAATCGTATCCTTTGACTTCCCTGCTTCTTTACATTTTAAAAGTATTGTGCCACACTGCTTTTATATAGGAAATCCTGTCTCTGAAACGGTTTCTGTTCTCAGACTGACTATAAATGGAAGAAATACCATACTGATAAAAGAAGGAGGCGTTTCCTCCCCTCCCTGAAAAGGAAGGGGTATCCGCGCCAATGAATTGATGAAAGCAAAACCCATACCCCGCATTGACATTCACGACCGCATTGAATTGAAAAATGCCCTGCCTCTGCGCACGCCGTATGTCCTTCACATAGATCCCTGCGACACGTGCAATTTTCACTGCAAATTCTGCCCTTCCGGGAACAGAGAGCTGATGAGCCGGACGAATGGCCGCGGCCACGGCCCCATGGATTACGCCCTCTATACAAAAATCATAGACAGCCTGCAGGAATTTCAGGACCCCGTACGTGTAATCCGTCTTTATAAAGAAGGAGAACCTCTTCTCCATCCGCAGTTTGCGGATATGGTGCGGTATGCAAAAGCTTCCGGACATTGTCTGCGTGTGGACACAACCACCAATGCGTCTCTTCTGACGCCGGAACGCGCTCTGGAAATCATTGACGCCGGGCTGGACCGGATCAACATATCAGTAGAGGGAATCAATGCACAGCAGTATTCTGATTTTTCAGGGCACAGGATGGACTACGGGAGATTTCTGGAAAACATTGCGTTTTTCTACGACCACAGAAAACAGTGTGAAATGAATATCAAGATCAACGGGGACATCCTCACACCCCTGCAGGAAGAAGAATTCTACCGCCTGTTCGGCAACATTACCGACGGCATTTCCGTAGAGCACACGATCGATTACTGGCCGAAATATGACGCAATGCAGGTGGAAAATGATGAAACTATGAGCCTGCTGGGCGGTATGGCCCGGGAAGTGCAGGTCTGTCCGTATGTCTTTTATGAGATGTGCGTCAATTCCGACGGCACTTACAGTCTGTGCCGCTTTGACTGGAACCACGCCATGATCCTGGAGAGGGACAAAACAGGATGGCTCAGTCCCAGAAAAATATGGGACAGCATCACACTGTGGGGCTTTCAGCAGACCTTTCTGAAAAAAAGGAAGCTCTGCCTCACTGTGCTCTCCTGTCCCAAATGCGGCGTCCTGAAGCAGGGCGTGCCGGAGGATATTGACGAATTTGCCGATGAAATCCTGGAGAAGATGTAGCCGGTGAAATCCCGGAGAAGATGCAGCCGGTGAGATCCCGGAGAAGATGCAGCCGATGAGATCCCGGAGAAGATGCAGATGCTCTTCACCTGCTGCCATCTTCAAAGATCTTATTACTTGCGCAGCTTTTTCCTGATGGCTGCAGGTACGTCCGTCTTCTTTGTCTGCCCGGCCGGTATGCCGCATATGGATGACCAGTGTGCCCGTACGGCGAGCAGGGTAAGAACGCCCGCCAGATATGCGGCCTCTGCATCTCCTTTCACCGCCATCAATACCAGAAATACAGCCGGGATGACAGGGCCGCCGATGCAGAGATACTTTGAGACAAATACGGTCAGCATGCCTGCGATATTCGCCGCCAGCCCCGGGAAAAACGCATAGAGAACTACGGCCATGGATGTTGTCGCTACGCCTTTTCCGCCTCGGAACCTTCTCCAGACGGGGAAATCATGCCCGAGCGTGCAGCCCAGGCCTGCGTACAGGATCAGGATTCGTCCGCTTCCATGAAAAAGCACTGATGTCAGCACTGCGGCCAGAATACATTTTCCCAGGTCTCCTGCCAGTGTGAGAATGCCCGGCACAAAGCCCAGAGAAGCCATGATATTGGCCATGCCCGGATTGCCCGTATCGCCGAGCTCACCTGCGCCGTGTCCCGTCCATCTTTTCGCAATCCATTCTGCCGTCAGTATACATCCAAAACCATATCCGGTCAGCAGGCTGACTATGCGGGAAATCCAAAACATGTTCATTTACCTATCTTGTTTTATTGCAGCAGCCTCCTGAAGCTTTGTGCTTTTGCAGCAGCCTCCTGAAGCTTTACATTTTTTGCAATGATCCCTTAAAACCTCACATTTACCCACATGGCGGCTCTCACGCCGACATCATCGTGATGACTGCCGACGCCGTCCGCGTACACTGTCCCGTCTGCATATACAGCCTGCTGGTTGGTGTTGCTGCATCCGTGGCCGCGCAGCCACCACCAGTCTCCGATTGCACGGTCTTTGATATCGGGAAGATATTCGTTGAGTTCCTTCAGGTTAAAGACAAATGCCTTGTCTTTTGTATCCGCGCCGTTATTGTTATCCCAGCGGGGATCAATGTTATTCTGATGATGGATCAGCAGGATACTCATGCGCTCCTGCAGCGTAAAAGCCTCTTCCATAAACTGGCGGTTCAGCCAGCTGCGGAGAGAGCAGTTGCTCCAGGTTGCCTCCGACCGCTCAAAATGAAAAGGAATGTGATCGATTACATTTTCTGACAAAAGCAGGAATTTTCGTCCCTCTTTCGCCAGCACCTTCCAGCGCAGCGGATTTCCTTTATAATTTCCGAACACAACGGTTTCACCGACCTGAAATTCCAGGAAGCGATTGCATCTCTGCATATACGTTTTTGCCTGCTTATAATCTCCCAGTTCCCGGAACGTATCGCGGACCGCTGCGATCGTTTCCCTTTTCTCCAGATGATTGTATGCATCCACTGCTTTTCTGTACCGCTCCTCGATGCTTTCTCCCGTTTTTTCTGTTTCTGCTGTCTCCATTAAAGCTTCGGTTTCCGCTTTGCTCATTTTCCGTTCCTCCCTGTCCGGTTATCTGATTTGTCTGACGGCCGCCTGACCGCCTCTGTTAATAAATTAACACAGACCGGGGATTATGGGGAAACAGCATTTGGTTGTCTGGTCACATCCGTTACCGGGCGTATTCGCCCCGCCGGATTGCATCCATCCATTCTGTCACATGCCTGCCAAACAGCAGAACATCCTCATTCGGTATTTTGTCTGACCGGGTCATCATCCAGGTACTCCAGTACAGCGGCCCGTCTGAAAACGGAATCATCACCAGATCTTTTCCCGTCATATCGTCAAAAATAAAATCCACCGTTACGGAGATTCCCTTATTCTGACTGACCAGCTTGTGGCAGAGGCTGAAGCCGCTCGTGCCAAATACAATATCCGGCTCAAAGCCTTCCTCCCTGCATCTGTCCAGGATCAGCTGATGGATATTGAATTCCGTGTTTTCAAGATACAGTTTTTCTCCCTTCAGGTCACGGATGCACACGGAAGACCTGGATGCAAGCGGATGATGTCTGTTCACCAGCAGCTTGATCTCAAACTGCTCCATCTGTCGGCCTTCCGGAAACGTCACGGCATTGTTGCCAACCGTAAAGGCTACATTTCCCTGTCCCTCATTCCAGCGTCTTTCCACTTCTCTGTCCGGATACTCGTGGCAGACCAGCTTTATATCCGGATGTTTTTCCGTGAACGCCTGCAGGCATTCCGGCGTGACCAGCCGTATGATGCCGTATGCCGACAGTAGTTCTATCTCATGATTTTCAATCCGCTCAAGATATGTAACATTGCTGCGTATATCGTCAAACTCCTGCAGAAACGCCGGCAGGTTTGAATACAGGTAGGCGCCGGTTCTGGTCAGTTCAATTCCGGATGTCTTGCGGACGAGCAGGGTTGTTCCGAATTCTTTTTCCAGGTTTTTGACCACCTTGCTGAGCCCCTGCTGGCTCATATACAGAAGATGTGCCGCTTTGGTAATACTCCTATAATCACAGATTACCTTAAAATACTCCAGTTCTCTGATGTCCATTTTTCACCCTCCGGTTCTGCTCCTGCAGCTGACAGACCGGACCGGCTGCCTTTACCGTGACAGCATCGGCGCCGTTTCCAGAAAAAAGCTGCTGATTTCCTCCGGCGAATACGCTTCATGCCGCATCCACCATCGGACACTTTCTGCAAAATCGCAGATCATATGGTTCAGAATATAGTCCCGGGGGATTCCGGCAGGACTGCCGGACAGGGCGCCCTCAAAGACCTCCGCCAGGTATTCTTTAAAAAACTGCATGAACAGATCCCCGCTCTCGCTGGAAAGAATGCCCCGGATATAGGAACGGTTATCCCGGAGATGGTACAGAATATGTGTGAGCCTGTGACGCAGGTCTCTGGCCTCGCCGGAGAAATCGTGGGTGCGCTCCACACCCGGTTCCTCTGAAAAGACATGGGCAAAAATATCTGCACACAGTGACCGAAGCAGTTCATCCTTCGTCTCGAAATGAGAGTAGAACGTGCTGCGGCCTATATCGGCCCTGTCGATAATCTCCTGGACCGTAATGCTGTTGTATGGCTTGTGAACGAGCAGCTCCGTGAATGCGCGGTATATGGCATCGCGTGTTTTTCTCTGCCGTCTGTCCATCTGTACCTCCACATGGCTTCCCGGGCTTATGTTCCGGCTCCTTTATATCTGCTGTCCCCTGTGTTTCTGCTGAACCCTTCTAAATCAGAACACTGTCCGGCGGCAGCCTTCCAGTTCCCGTAGTTCCGATGAACCTTCCTGTATCAGAACGCTGTCCGGCGGCAGCTTTCTTTCGGAACATTTTAATGAATGTATTCAGTAACGAATCTTTCTCCGGATCTGATTCTTGTTTAAAAAAGGAACAAACGCTACGATTTATATGGAACACACTGTTCGGTATCAGCTATATCGTACGCTTTTGCCGTGAAGAATGTCAAGCCGCTTTATGATGACTGAGCAGAATATAATACCCGGCTTATTGCCCATGAAGGAGGCAACACCATGATAAAAAAAATAAATGACATCCTGGCCGGCCTGCCGGCCACCATCATCGGCGGCATCTTCCTGCTGCTTTCCTTCATCCTGCCCCGCATCGGCTATCCGGTCGGTGAGCATTGTGCCTGGGTCTGTGTAATCATCTGCGGAATTCCTCTGCTGTATCTGTCTGTCTGGCGTATTATCCACAATAAGGGAATCGCGAAAATCTCCTCCGCTCTCCTGATCACGATTGCCATGTTTGCCGCCATTGCCATCGGTGATCTTTTTGCGGCAGGCGAAGTGGCCTTCATCATGGAAATCGGCGCCATCCTGGAGGATATGGTTACAGAACGTGCCAAAAAAGGGCTGAAGAATCTGATCAGCCTGACGCCCGTAAAAGGACGGGTGCTCCGGAACGGACCGGACGGACAGGAGGAAATTATCCCTGTCGATCAGATTCGCAGAGGGGATCTGCTGCGGATTCTGCCGGGAGAAACCATTCCCGTAGACGGTGTCATCCGAACCGGTGAGACATCCATCGATCAGTCTGTCATGACAGGCGAAAGTCTGCCTGTGGATAAGGCTCCGGGAGATGAAGTGTGGTGCGGTACGCTCAATCGTTTCGGATCCATAGACATAGAAGCGACACAGGTCGGAGAGGATTCCTCCCTACAGAAACTGATCCGCCTGATCGCGGATGCAGAGAACAGACAGGCGCCGGTTCAGCGGATCGCTGACCGCTGGGCAAGTGTCCTGGTGCCTGTCGCCCTTCTGATTGCCATCGCGGCCTGGCTGGTGACCGGAGATATTGTCCGTGCTGTCACTGTGCTGGTCGTATTCTGTCCGTGCGCCCTGGTTCTGGCAACCCCTACCGCTGTCATGGCGGCAATCGGGCAGGCTACAAAGCGGGGCGTCATCATCAAATCCGGCGAGGCCCTGGAAAAGATGGGAAACATCCGGACAATTGCCTTTGACAAAACGGGAACCATTACCTGCGGCAGGCTGACCGTCACAGATGTCATCTCCTTTTTTAATGGAGAAGACGCGGAGGCCGGGAGAACCGATCCCGCCGACGACCTTCTGGCTCTGGCTGCGGCAGCGGAAAGCCGCAGTGAGCATCCGCTGGGAAAGGCAGTGACTGCCTTTGCTCTGGAAAAAGGCCTTATGCTGCCTCCCTGCACTTCTTTCCAGATGTACGCGGGCAAAGGCGTATCGGCTGTCGTAAACGGACGCTCGCTGCTGCTTGGCAGTGAAAAATATATGGAGGACTGCGGGATTTCCGCTGAATTCGGGATTGAACAGAAAAAAACGGACGATATCCTTTCCCGGCTTCGCCGTCAGGGAAAGGCATCCGTCCTGATCGCAGAAAACGGCCGGCTTCTGGGCGTGATCGCACTCTCTGACACGCTTCGTCCGGAAGCGGGTGCCGTGATCCGGGAACTGGAATCCATGGGAACAAAGACCGTCCTGCTGACAGGAGACCACCCGGAAGCGGCAGGCTGGTTTGCCTCGCAGGCCGGCATCCGGGAGGTAAAGGCCTCCCTCCTGCCGGAAGACAAGGTGGCAGAGATCGGCCGTCTGTCTGCGGAAGGCGGCGTCTGCATGATTGGTGACGGCGTCAATGACGCACCGGCCTTGAAGATGGCGGATGTCGGTGCGGCTATGGGGGCAATGGGAAGTGATATTGCCGTAGAAGCAGCCGATGTGGCCCTGATGACTGACGATCTCTCGAATGTTCCGTACCTGAAATGGCTGGGCAGAGCCACTGTCAGCACCATCCGCGGGGCAATCACCCTGTCCATGTGCATCAATTTCGCTGCCATCGTGCTGTCTGTGCTCGGCGTGCTGACTCCTACGACCGGAGCCCTCGTTCACAACTGCGGTTCCTGCTTTGTGGTACTACTGGCGGCACTTTTGTATGACCGGAAATATCCGGGCAAGTAAAAACGGACCTGTCA
>CADBNA010000211.1 GCA_902795835.1 uncultured Lachnospiraceae bacterium
GGCCTTGCTGCTGAAGCCGTCCGCCTCATTGTTTATCCCGAAATGTGTCGCCATCACGTCTGGCAGACGATTCCAACAGATGATACCAATCAGCATGGGAAGAATCGTCACGATACTTGTGATGATCAGTGTTTTTCTATTTGCTTTCAGCATCAGAACTGCCTCCTTTAAGTTCCGAGACCCACAGCATGATCTCCTCTAATACAGATGTGTTTAACTGGTAGTAAATGAAGTTCTTTTCCCTGCTCTCAAAAATCAGATCTGCCTGCTTTAGAATCTTGAGATGATAAGAGATTGTTGCACCTGTCATTTCAAAGTGTGATCCAATGTCTCCGGCGGAAAGAGGCCCTTTTTTCAACAATTCAAGAATCTGTCGTCTCACAGGATCAGACAGGGCTTTAAACGTTTCCGCAAATGCCATCCTAATCCTCCTTCTCAAAAATGTATTTAGATCATTTTCTAAATAGAATATACACCTTCCGAATATTGCAGTCAAGGGGTATTTAGAAATTATTCTAAATACCCCTTCAAGGTTATTACCAGTATTGAGATCAGATTGCTGATACTGCAGCTGAATCCAGACGCAGTATGGATACTTCATAGGATCTTATAGCACAGAGTCTCCTCCTGCTCTGCTTCAGGCTGCCTTTTCAGTATTGCTCTCAGGATTGACGAGGAGATTTCATCGTCTTCTGTCAGCAAAGCGGCTTTGCCTTCCGGCAGCAGGGTGCAGTCAATCTGCAGCTGTCTGCCGCCTCCGGCTTCTTCTGACCATACAGTCAGCTTTACCCCGCCCTTCTTTCCCCGGTCCAGAGCCGGCAGTATCCTGGAAAGAGCAAACTCCTCTACAGCCAGGATCGTATTTCTCAATGCCATTCCGTCCATCACCTGATGGCTGCAGAAAATCTCCAGTTCACCCAGCATTCCCGAAAGATCCCTGTTCTCATATCTGAAGTCATACTCCCATCTCCTGGTATGGAAGATGAACTGCCTTGTCTCCTCTCTCTCCGGATGTTCGAAGATCTGCTTCGGTGTGCCTTCCTCACAGATGACTCCCCCGTTCAGGAAGAATACCCTGTCGGAAATCTGTCTGGCCAGCCGCATCTCATGCGTAACGATCAGCATCGTAAGCCTGGTCCTGGCCAGATCGCGGATTACGGAAAGGACCTCAGATACCAGCGCGGGATCCAGCGCACTGGTCGGTTCATCGAACAGCATTATTTCCGGATTCATGGCAAGAGCCCTTGCGATGGCCACACGCTGTTTCTGTCCGCCCGACAGTTCATCCGGATATTTCCGTTCGTTCCCCTTCAGGCCGACGCGTTCGAGCTGTAAAAGAGCCTGCTCATACGCATCCCCGGCTGGACAGCCTTTCAGGTCTATCAGCGGCATCATCACATTTTCAACTGCCAGCTTATGAGGAAACAGATTGAAAGACTGGAAGACCATCCCAACCTTCCGGCGAAGAAGCGGAAGGTCGGCATCCTTTGCGCACACATCCATGCCGTCTACTGTAACAGAGCCGGATGTCGGCGTTTCCAGTCGGTTAATGCAGCGAAGAAGCGTGGATTTTCCCGTTCCGGAAGGTCCGATAATACTGATCACTTCGCCTGATTCAATGTCGCAGCTTACATCCGTCAGGGGAATCGTGTCCTGATATACTTTCCTAAGATTTCTTATCTCAATCAGACTCATATCCGGTCTACCCCCCTGACAAGTCGTGCTTCTTTTTTCTTTTCTGAAGCCTTCGTGACAAGACCTGCTGTCTTTGCCAGCAATCGGGTCAGCGCAAAATAGATCAGTGCGATCGCAACCAGGGGAAAGAATGCCTCCATCGTCCTGCTCCGGATCAGGTCGCCTGCCCTTGTCAGATCCACCACCGCGATATATCCCGCGATACTCGTCTCCTTCAGAAGGCTGATAAACTGTGACTGAAGCACCGGAACATAGAGCCGCTTCGCCTGCGGCAAAACTATTTTTTTAAATGACATATCTTCCGTGTATCCGAGCGCCAGTGCGGCTTCCCTCTGGCCCCCGTCCACAGCTGACGCTGCATTCCAGATGGTTCCATAGGCTCTGGCCCCAAAGATAAGCGCAAAGCCGATAACTGCGACGGCAACCGCCGGTATGCCGGTTTTTCCGAAGATAATGTAGTAAAGCACCATCAGGATCACAACCGCGGGTATGCCGGCCACAAGGCTCTCATAGGCAGAGAGCAGGGCGTTCAGGGCCCTGATGTTTTTATGCCTCAGCAATACCAGAAGATACGCCAGGACGGCACCTGCAGCCCCGGAAGATATGCTCATCAGAACTGTCAGCCACAGTCCGGAGAGGACCATAACATACCTTTTTTCCTTTATAAAAGTACGGTAAAAGCTGTCGCGGATATCCGAAAAGAAAGAGGAGGTGCCGGGCGCGTGCGAAGCATCGTCTTTCGCTGCCTTTACCACCAGAACAAAAGATGCCGGATGGTACTCGACAAAATCCATCATCTCTTTCCTTTCGTCGGTGGCGATGATGGAGCCTCCGCCCAGAAGCGCCTTTCCGGACTGTACACTGGACAGGACGGAAGCAAGCTCCATTCCCGAAAATGATACGTGAACGTCCAGTTCTTTTGCGATCAGGAGAATCAGCTCGACGTCGAAGCCGGTCAGTTCCCCATTCTCTCCGGCATAGCAGACGGGTTCCAGCGTATCGCACATCGCCGCCTTCACAGTGCCATTCTCACCCGGCCAGTCCTGCTCCGGCACGTGTTTTACACTTTCATCTGTCCCGGTCCATTTTTCCCAGAGCGCATCTATTGTCTCCTTCGGGATCCTGTCCAGTGCTTCCTGCCACTTCTCTCTTTCCCGGTCTCCTTTTGCAAAGGCATATCCAAACATCCCGCCCCTCAGGCTCTGAGGAAACAATGCCAGGTCACTGTTTTTGTTTATGGCAAGTGCGGCAACGGCATTGTTGTTCAGGATGGCATCGGTCTTTCCTGACTTTAAGGCCAGCAGCATGTCGGCCATGGAAGCATAGTAGGTAAACCCTCCCACATCCGGTACAAACGACCTGACCAGCTCTTCAAAAGGGGCTCCTGTGAGCATGGACACCGTCTTGCCGTTCAGCTCCGAGAACTCCTGAAATACCGGTACCCTGCCCTGGCCGCCCTGTTCCTGCATCTGTCCTTCAGAAGAACCCGTTTCCCCGTCTCCCCACACAGCAGCAGCTGAAAACAGAACGGCCAGGGATAACATCAAGCATATAAATACCTTAGAGAATTTCAATCTGTAATACATACCTTCACCCCGCCTTATCGTCAGTGAACAAAGCCCACGTGTTCAAATCTTCTTAAAATATATTGTAAAGCAGACTGTTTTTCAATATTATATCTTATCTCAGATGGTTATTTGCGAAAAGTCACAGACCTTTCTTTGCGTGCAGCCAGAAGAAAATTGTTTTCAACACTTGTTCTCCGCAATTTCGCCTGCGCCCTGCTGTGCGCCAAATTATCTTGACGGGCATGCTGTTATATGATACGTTGCACTAAACTGACGAAAAGACGGTTCAGACTGTCAGCAAAGCCCAGGGCTAAGCTCTGGGTTTTTTGTTCGGCCAGAAGCACCGGGCACCTGGAAAGCAATCTGAAAAGAAAAGAGTAGAGGTATGAAAAGACAAGCATTGAAGAAATTATTGCGTACCGTATTAGCCTCATGTCTGCTGGCAGGTCTTCTTCATGGTGCTGCCGCAGGGCAGGAAAATGAGAACATAGATCTGCCGTCCGGACAGCAGACTGAAAACTCAGATCTTCCTGCCGGGCAGGAAAAGATAAAGATAAAAGCACTGATTCTGCCCAAATTCGAGATACAGGAAATGGCCGGCGATTATCCCGGAGAGGCACAGTTTTACTATGAACGCTATCTTGAGGGCGGTGAGGAATATGATATTTCGGACGCTGTCGGAGTTAAAAAACTGTATGTCAAAGATGGGATAGCACTTTTTGTGCTGGGCATGGGAAAGGTAAATGCGGCGCTGAGTACAATGGAAGTGCTCTCGGACAGCCGGTTTGATTTTTCAGATGCCTGTATCATCTCCACGGGCTGTGCCGGATCCTCCGTCGGAACCAGCGTTATGGGAGATGTGTTTGTGATTACCGCAGCGGTTGACTATGATCTGGGCCACCATGCTGATATCCGGGAAATGGAAGCCGGTGCGGAAGAGCAGCCAGCCACATGGTTCCATGATGAGGATTATGATGAGATAGCGGTATTCCGGCTGAATCAGGATCTGACGGAACGGGCCTACAGTCTGGTAAAGGATGTGCCGCTGGAGACAACAGAGCCTGCCAGAGAATATATGGGGGCGACATTTGATGGAGAAGAATGGGCGGTCCGCGATCCGAAAGTACTGAAGGGAACCACTGTTACCGGGGATAATTATTGGAAGGGCAGGTATGATCATGAAAAAGCCTTGCTGATGACGCGGACCTACGGCTGTCCGGATCCGTATGCGACCACGGAAATGGAGGATGCTGCAGTCGCTCTGGCTGTGAAACGTATGGGGCTGCTGGATCATTTACTGATCATCAGAGACAGCGTGAATTTGGATGTGTTCATGCTGGGTGAGACTCCTGAGAGTCTGTGGGGTCCCGAAATTCAGGCGTCTTCGGAAGCAGAGGTCCATGTGAATTCAGCGGACCTTTTTGAAACGGCTATGAAAAACAATTTTGTTGTGGGAAGCAAGATCATTGACGCTTTAGTAAGGGGAGATCTGGAGATCTAAGTTGTCATCTGCCCGCCGTACTGCTCATTCTTCCGAATACATGATGCTGTACCCCCAATACCAGGCAGAAGCCCACAAACAGCGTAACCACGCTGCCTGTGGGCTTTTGCCTCTCATTCAGTCGTCAAAGACAGGAACGTCTACGAGAGGCGGAACCTGATCCCAGACGGAACTGACATAGTCTTTTATTTCTTGATCTGGCAAATACGCGAGACAATCCTCCAGGGTAAAGAACATTTTTAACCGCCATATTTTTTCCCACCACTCCCTTTTTCCTTCGTCTGTCAGTTCGCCGCCGGAAATGTGTCTGAGTTCTTCAATAGCGATCTTTTTCATCTCCAAATCATGTTTTCTGCTGTTGCTTTCCATGTTTCTTCCCTTTCTCCTTTCCGGAACAGCTGCGTTATTTCTATATATGCTGTATTCAGATCAGATATAGAGCAGTACATTTTCTGTGCAGGCCTTACATATCAGGATGCGCACTTCTGTTTCTTTCTTTTGACTCATAGCTCATGCTCAGTTCTCCGAGGCGTCCGTTTTTCTTTGCAAGAACGAGAATGATGATGCTGATCATGACGTCTGCAATAATCGCAGGGATCGCTCCCTCTACGCCGAATCCGTAGTCATAGATCAGATTGCTGATACCGGAAGCCGAATCCAGCCGCAGTATGGATACTTGGGATACAAGGCCGCTGTTTGGGAGACCGAATATGAAATTCTGTGTAAAATTCCACATCGTATGGATGCCCATCGCTGCCCAGATACTTCCCGTATACCAGCGAAGAAGGGAATAAGAAATCCCGCATATGATAATATCGACAATCGCCAGAACAGTGACGCCATCATTGAATGAATGCAACGCTCCAAAAAACACTCCATTGACCAGCATGGCCACCCATATGGGATAATGAATACAGATTCTTTCATACATGAATCCCCTGCACCACAGTTCCTCCGCTGAACTCTGGATAAACACCATCAGCAAAGCATAAATAAGCACAGGGATCATCGAGAAGCTGAAATTCA
>CADBNA010000212.1 GCA_902795835.1 uncultured Lachnospiraceae bacterium
GCGTTCCCCGTCCAGGATCAGGTAACCCCGGACCGGCCTGCTGACGAACAGTTCCTTCACACATTCTTTCAGCGCCAGAAGTCTTCTCGACCGGAAGAATCTCGGACCCTCGTTCAGAAAACGGTTCATTCTGAAACTGATTGCCGCGTCAAAACCAATGCCGGAACTTCCTGCAAAGCGGCGGACGATTTCCCCGTTCTCGCAGGTAAGTACGCCGTAATCCATCGCCTCGATCCTGCCCGGCTGTCCGTTGACGCCGGCTGCCCTCAGCAGTCTTCCGGGATTGGTCCCAAGCCGCAGGCTGCGGGCGCAGCCTTCAACGGGTGCAGTCGGGATAAAGCCTACCGCCACTTTTGACAGATGATTCAGACCGTTCAGTACCTCATTAAGGGTCCCGTCGTCTCCGATCACAAAGACATGGACATCCTCTTCCTGAACCGCTTCCGTCAGTGTTTTCGCGATAAATGCGGCATCCCCGGGCGCATCCGTAAAAAAGATCTCATACTCGATCCCGCGCTTTGTCATAAAACTGCGCGCGCGGTTCCAGAGTCTGAGGCCTTTTCCTCCGCGGGAATTTGGATTTACAATAAAATAGCACTTCATTCTGAAGATTTTATATTACTTTGGATTCCTTTTCAACTAAATCAAAAGAAAAACCCTCATGCAATGCGCTGTGAGCGCCTCACATAAGGGTATAAAAAAATAGCGGAGGGGGGACTTGAACCCTCGACACCACGGGTATGAACCGTGTGCTCTAGCCAGCTGAGCTACTCCGCCATTTGTCATGTTCCGCCTGCAGCTGAATCTGCAAATCGTGAACATTGCAAATTCTAAAGTATTCCCATGGAAATGTCAAGTATTTTTGTTTATTCCTGTATGATTCTTGCAGTGACTCTGTGCGGCAGACAGACGACCGGCTGGTCCGGCATCGTCACCCTTCCCGTATGCACACAGATCTTATCCGGGCAGTCCGCTTCTTCACAGCGCACACCGACTTTTCCATCCCCGTCCTCGTCAATGATAAAGCGGTTGTACCCGCCTTCATAGCCGTCGATCACCAGGGTATACGGCAGGGCCAGCTCCGAAGCGGCAGCGTGGAATTGTTCGCTGTCATTCACCGTGATGATGATCACGGCATTCTTTTTCTCCGGGAAACCGCCGCCCCTCGCCAGAAGGAGCAGGGCGGCAGCGCCCAGACAGACCAGAATCAGCAAAAGATCATTTTTTCTTGTTCCGTTCATAAGCCAGAAACCGCCCGGAATGCGGTTTACCCTTTATAAAACGCGAGGAACGCTTTATAGGTGTGATAAATGTCGAGCTTGGAAGTGATCTCGAACGGGGCATGCATCGCCAGGACCGGGACGCCCAGGTCCACAGTATCCACATCCATGTCTCCCATAAACAGGGCAATCGTTCCCCCGCCGCCTTCGTCGACCTTTCCGAGCTCGCCGATCTGCCAGCTGACATTTTCCTTTTCCATGCAGGCGATCACCTTTGCCATTGTTTCCGCAGACGCGTCATTGGAGCCGGATTTGCCTCTTGCGCCCGTGTATTTTGTCAGCACGGGCCCATGTCCGAGCAGGCTCGAGTTGCGCTTGTCAAAGACGTCGGCAAAGGTAGGATCATAAGCCGCATTGACATCGGAGGAAAGGCACATGGAATGGCGGTAGACTTCTCTCGGTCTCGCTCCCTCCAATTCGCAGAGATCCTCTACAAAATGCTCAAGCGCTTTGGATGCCATGCCGGTATTTCCCTCGGAGCCGATCTCTTCCTTGTCCGTCAGGACTGTCACGGTCGTATACTCCGGTTTCTTTGTATCAAAAGCCGCCATAACGGCAGTATAAGCGCAGACCTTATCATCCTGCCCGTATGCGCCGACCAGTGAACGGTCAAAACCGATATCCACAGCCTTTACGGCCGGGACCATTTCGATCTCAGCCCTTGTAAAATCCAGTTCCGTCATGCCGAAACGTTCATTCAGAAGCTGCAGAGCCGTGAGTTTGAATTTTTCCTTGACCCCTTCATCCTGGTACGGAATGTTGCCGATGATGATGTTGAGTTCCTCGCCCTTCAGTCCTTCATTGAGCGGACGCTTGTTCTGACTGGCGGCAAGGTGCGGAAGCAGGTCGGAAACCACAAACCTCGGGTCGTTCTCCTCTTCGCCGACGCAGATGCTGACCTTTGTTCCGTCTTTCAGCATGACGACGCCGTGCATGGCCAGCGGGATCGTACCCCACTGATATTTGCGGATGCCCCCGTAATAATGGGTCTTCAGATACGCGATCTCATCCTTTTCGTAAAGCGGGAAGGGCTTCAGATCCAGCCTCGGGCTGTCGATATGGGCGATATTAAAGCGCACGCCCGCCTCCAGCGGATGTTTTCCGTAGTTCACCAGGAAAATGTTTTTCCCGCGGTTGACAGAATAGACCCTGTCCCCTGCCCGGTATTTCTTTTTGGGATCAAACGGAGCATAGCCCTGCGCTTCAGCAAGCTGCTGTACATAGGCGCAGCATTCTCTTTCTGTTTTGGAAGCATTCATAAAGGTCTTATAATCCTCGCAGAACACCTGCGCTTTTTCCACATCCTCCGGGGATTTGCCCGCGATGTGCTCAAAGCTGTAGGAGAGCTTTTCCCTCAGTTTGTTTCCTTCGCTTTTTTTCGTCATGATTTGAGTATCCTTTCCACATCACAGCTTCAGCAGCAGATCCTGGCTTCTTTTGATGAATTTCTCAAGGCGTTCCTGGTCAAGGCCTCCTCTTGCCAGCATTGCCATATCATAGAGCTGTTCCGCGATCAGTCTGCCGTTTTCCGAGGGTTCCTCACCTTCGTCTTTCAGTCTGGACACGAGCTCATTATTGGCATTCAGCACCAGTGTCTGGGCATCTTTTCCGAGATCTCCCATTTCCATGCCGTAAGCCGCATACATTTTCATCATTTCCTGCATACGGCGTCCTTCCTCGGACATGGTCATCATGGAAGCCAGAGAAGCATCCTTCAGTTTCTCGACCTTGACATCCAGTTCCGCGTCATCCAGCACCTTGCGGAAGAGCGCCGTCAGCTTCTCGCCGGTCTTTCCGTCCTCTTCACTCTTTTCCGCATCCTCTTTGAATTCATCAGTTATATCGGAGTCGATCCGGATGAAGC
>CADBNA010000213.1 GCA_902795835.1 uncultured Lachnospiraceae bacterium
AATTGTGATGGGAGTCCTGCTGCTTCATACTGTTTTTTTCAGATACAGGGCTGCAGAAAGCTGAATGTAGAAATTCTCCCTATGATCGTGAAAAGTCATTCCGGTCAGGCTACTGATCCGCTTCAGCCGGTATTTCAGCGTATTCAGATGAATATGGAGCTGTTTTGCCGTTTCTGCCTGGGAGAATCCATTCCGGGCGAACCGGCACAGGGTGGGGAGGAGTTCTGACTGGTTCTCATTATCATAGCTTTCCAGGACAAGCAAGGCCGGGTGCAGCAGGTACCCGGTCATTTTATTGTCTGAAAGAGTGTGCAGCAGGTAATCAAGCGCAAGATCCCGGCAGCGCCAGATCCCTGCTTCCGGGGAGGACTGCAGGGCAAAAAGCGCCTGCTGGCAGGCGGCCGGAATCTGGTCGGGATGCAGAATGGGCATGGACATGCCGATCGTGATATTTTCCGAAAAAGCACGGCTCATGGTGACACGGATCACCTGGTCTATGTCTTTTTCCGAAGCCAGAACAGCCGTCATGTCCGAGAATTCGCAGACAAGTACCTGAAGACCGGACAGACGTAGATCATTGATCAGCATATGGCGGAGCGTATAGTTTCGTATTGCGAGACTTCGGACCAGAAAGATGACCATGTTTCCGGAAAAACCCAGCTGCTTTTCGAAACGATGCAGAACGGAGGGGAGAAGATCTTCTCCGTTCAAAAGGCGTATGAAGACGCCGGACTCTGACTGAAACAGGGAATCGGCGGCCTGGAATTCCCGGCAGTCCTTCAGGTAACCGGCAAGTAACGGCACCAGTGCCATGCAGAGCAGGGTTTCCCGGCTTCCTGTCGGAAAACAGAGAATAAAGCCCAGGTGCTCCATTCCCTCGGAAACATACTGGCAGACACATTCCTCTGAAGGTCTGTCTGCCGGATGAAGCAGCTGGGGTTCATCTGTCAGATCATGGGAGACTTCCCCATTCCGGTCAACAAAGGTACTGCTGATAATATTCGTCCCGAGCTGACGGGCTTCCAGCAGGTTTGTCCTGAGCCTCGGATCGGCTACCTTCTCCGGATCAGCGGCTGCGATCACGTTTCCCTCCAGGTCAAACAGGATCAGTGGGCTTCTGACGGACGGCATCAGGATTTTGATGAGCTCGTCAGCACTTCTGTGCTGCGCCGCAGAGAAGATGAGCTGCTGTTCCAGTTCATTATAATAGTCAAATGCTGACAGTACATCATTCAGAAGTTCTTCGTAATCCGCTTCCCTGCAGAGCAGATGATTCTGGCCTGAAGCAAGGATCCATCCGCCGGAAAGATTCGAGTCCTGAAAGTATCGGTCTGCCGTTCCAAGATAAACATAATCAAGAGTCGACTGAGCGATCTGATCCGTCAGGAAACGAAACCCTTTAATGGAGCGGGTATCATTTGTAATGTGTATCTCCGGCTGATATCCTGCCAGATAATCAGCAAGAAGTGACATGCTCAGATTCATATTTCTTTCTCCGGCACCTTGTCTGATTCAGATAATACATTGCTGATAATCTGCCTTCGAATTGTATCCGGCAGACCTATGTATATCCTGTAAACCTGCATATAATGAATAAAAAAGAGGATTCTTGTCCGACTTCTCTTTTGTCTGAATTATACAGAATCAGGCAGACAAAAACAAGTGCGGGACATAGGATGCTTTTTTATACGAAGGGTACTGGTTTTTTAAAAGATAAGGAGCACTGCATCATGGCACAGGAATTTGATTTCAAGGCAAATTATATGAACTTTCTGAACCACAGGCCGACATCCCTGATCCCGAACTCCTTCGTCGGGAACAAGATCTACGGCTTTGGGGCCATTAACGGTCCCGCGATTGAGAAGGGACGGCAGTTCGGCGACGGAATAGATGGCTTCGGCATTCGCTGGGAGTATCCATCTACAGGCGGCGGCGCGGCAGTACCGGATGTAAATTATACCGTTCTGGACGACGTGACAGAATGGAGAGAAAAGGTAGTTATTCCGGATCCGGCAGTTTATGACTGGAAAGCGGACTATGAGATGGAATGCAAGATCCTCGGTGTGGCGGACCGGGAAAAAGAGGCCGTTGATTTCGGCTTTGGCAACGGAGTGTTTGAGCGGCTGGCGGCACTGATGGGCTTCGAGAACACGCTGATCGCCATGGCGGAAGAGCCGGAAGAGACATACGCTCTGATGGAGGCG
>CADBNA010000214.1 GCA_902795835.1 uncultured Lachnospiraceae bacterium
AGATGAACGAGCTCGTCGACAAGGTCGAGATAGAGGTGTTCAGCAGCGAAGACAAGGAAATCCCCAGTGTATTCATCGGGGAGATTGTCATGAGACATCTCAAGGATCTGGATCCGGTGGCTTATGTACGATTTGCATCCGTGTACAGAGAATTCAAGGATGTGAATACGTTTATGGATGAATTGAAGAAATTGCTGCAGTGAATGTGTGAGGCAGGCCCCCCGGATTATAAGGGGTCTGCCTCTTACAGTCTTTCGGAAAACGCTTGCGCTCTGTCCTCGCACAGCGGTACTAAGCTCGTGCATGGGCACTCGCTAAGGACCGGCGCTGCGGATGTTTCCTTCAGATTGTAAGAGGCAGACCCCTGATATCCCGGGAGGCCTGCCTCTTTCGATTATACTGGAAACGGACGCATGAAGGGCCGGGGCCGTATATCCTCAGCCTGCAGTCGCTTCGCACGTCAGCTGTAAGTCTCTCCGCCGCTCCGGATCAGGGTACCGCTCCTGATTCCGGAGTTTCCCTTATGGAAACTCCTCCACGTCGCTCTCGACCGGGCAGTTGAATGCCCGGTCTCGCCTCTGATCCGGACCGCCGGAGAGCCAACAGCTGTCAGCACTCGCTCCAATGCAGTCTGAGGATATACGGCCCCGGCCCTTCATGCTGAGTATGTAGAGTGGGCGTAATGGAAATTATCGGTGTCAACAGACAGCCGGCACGGAGGCGGGAGATACCTTCAGTGGACGCATCCGGCGAGTACGTGTCCGAGACCGGCCGAATCTAAGATGGCTGCGGAATACTTTCCGCAGCCATCTTAGATGAGCAGGCTCGGGCCGGCGGAGCAGCGGACACCGAAGGTATCCCCCGACCCCTTGCCGGCGTCCGTTTTTTGCTTTGCAGCTTAACTCTGATTCTGCTCTTCGACAAGCCGCACGCCGCAGTATTTTTTGCGCAGCTTCGGCTTCTCAATCTTTCCGGTGGCATTGCGGGGAACCGGCGCAAAGATAATTTTCCGCGGCCGTTTGTACCTGGGCATGTTTATGCAGAACTGGTTGATCTCTTCTTCGGTGCAGGTCATGCCTTTCTTGACCTGGATGATGGCCGCCGCGATCTCTCCGAGACGCTTGTCCGGAAGGCCGATGACAGCGACGTCGTGCACCTTGGGCATGGCCGCCAGGAAGGCTTCGATCTGTACGGGATAGAGATTTTCGCCGCCGCTGATGATGACGTCTTTTTTGCGGTCTACGAGGAAGATAAAGCCTTCTTCATCCTGCCTGGCCATATCACCGGTATGAAGCCAGCCGTTTTTGAGCACTTCTTTTGTGGCCTCCGGGTCGTGGTAGTACTCGTTCATGACGCCGGGACCTTTCACGCACAGCTCGCCGACTTCACCCTGCTCCACTTCCCTGCCTTCTTCATCGACGATTTTTGCTCTCCAGCCAAAGCCCGGCACGCCGATTGCACCGACTTTGCGGATGTTTTCCATGCCCAGATGTACGCAGCCGGGGCCAGTGGATTCGGAGAGACCGTAGTTGGTGTCATATTTGTGATCCGGGAAATAGTCGAGCCAGTGCCGGATCAGGCTTGGGGGAACGGGCTGAGCGCCTATGTGCATCAGGCGCCACTGGGCGGTGCGGTAATTTTCCAGCTTCAGTTCGCCCCGGTCAAGGGCAGCCAGCAGGTCCTGCGCCCATGGCACCAGAAGCCAGACGATGGTGCAGCCTTCTGTGGAGACGGCTTCCATGATAGCCTGCGGGCTGTTGCCTTTCAGCAGGACGGCGCGGCTCCCGGTAAACAGGGAACCGAACCAGTGCATTTTTGCCCCTGTGTGATACAGCGGGGGAATGCAGAGGAAAACATCGTTGTGGCAGGTGGCGTGGTGCAGGGCTTCCATACGCGCAGACTGCAGAAGAGCCGTATGGCTCAGCAGAATTGCCTTGGGGAAGCCGGTCGTGCCGGAAGAATAATAGATGGCGGCGTCGTCGGTGTCTTCCACCAGGACTTTCGGGGCGCTGCTGGAGAAATTCGATACCAGCCGGTAGTAGTCTTCGGCATAGGACGGACAGGAGTCTCCGACAAAGTACAGAACGCGGTTGTGCCCGAGTTCACCGGCAATATCTTCGATTCTTCCGATGAATTCGGGACCGTAGAACAGGATGTCGGCATCCGCCAGACGAACGCAGTAGCTGATCTCATCCGAGGTATAGCGGAAATTAAGAGGTACGGCCACGGCACCTGCCTTGAGGATGCCGAAATAAATCGGAAGCCATTCCAGGCAGTTCATCAGCAGAACGGCTACTTTCTGGCCTTTTGCAATGCCGCGGTCGAGCAGCAGATTTGCCACGCGGTTGGCCTTTTCATCAAATACGGTCCATGTGATCTGACGACGGTAAAAGGAACGGGATGTGGGCTGGATGAGTTCATACTCCTTCCAGGTGACGCGCTGTTCTTCCTTTATTTCCGGATTGATTTCAATCAGGGCCACTTCGTCCCCGTATAATTTGCTGTTTCGTTCCAGCAGGTCTGTGATGGGCATTTTTCTGGTCTCCTTCTGCTATGTTTTTCCTGCTTCTGCAGGTTTTTGCGCCTGATGGGGCTTTTTTGCACGTTAAACTGCTAAAGTAGCATATCTGATTTTTAGAAAAATGTCAATAGCTGCAGGTGTTTTTGTTGCCGGTCTGCCTGCATTTTTGTTTGCCTTCAGTACAGTAACGTGTTACACTGTTTACCAACGGTTTCCTGCGGCATGCCGGAACAGTCCGAAATCTGCCTGGAGCGGTCCTCCCGGAAGAGGTAAAAAGGAAACCGGAAAAGAAACATAACAGGAAAGGATTAGTGACGTATGAGACAATTAATGCTGGGCAATAAAGCGGCTGCCCGCGGACTATATGAAGCAGGATGCTGTTTCATCTCCAGTTATCCGGGCACGCCTAGTACGGAGATCACTGAGGAAGCGGCAAAATATGATGAGATCTACTGTGAGTGGGCACCGAATGAAAAGGTTGCCATGGAGGCCGCTTTTGGAGCGAGCCTTGCAGGAAAACGGTCTTTCTGCGGCATGAAGCATGTCGGGCTGAATGTTGCCGCAGACCCGCTGTTTACCATGTCCTATACCGGTGTCAATGCAGGTATGGTGATCGGTGTGGCGGATGACGCAGGCATGCATTCTTCCCAGAATGAACAGGACAGCCGCCACCATGCAATCGCTGCCAAGGTTCCCATGCTGGAGCCTTCGGACTCTGCAGAGTCCCTGGCTTTTGCCAGACTGGCCTATGAGATCTCGGAAAAGTTCGACACGCCTGTTCTGCTGAAGATGTGCACCCGCGTGGCGCATTCCCAGTCTGTTGTGGAGACGGGAGAGCGCACGGTGCCCGTAAAGGAATATGCCAAGGACATTGCCAAGTATGTCATGATGCCCGGCAACGCGAAGAAGCGCCATCCGATCGTAGAGGCCCGCACACTGGCTCTGAAGGAGTATGCGGAGACAACGCCGATCAACCGCGTGGAGATGGGCGGCACACAGATGGGAATCATCACTTCGTCTACATCCTATCAGTATGTCCGTGAAGTGTTCGGAGATTCTGTATCTGTCCTGAAGCTTGGCATGGTAAATCCTCTGCCGGAGAAACTGATCCGTTCCTTTGCGGAAAAAGTAGACCGGCTTGTTGTGGTTGAGGAGCTGGATCCGATCATAGAAAACTACTGCCGTGAACTGGGACTGCAGGTCTCCGGAAAAGATGTCCTGCCGATGATCGATGAGTTTTCCCAG